>JAIVHA010000063.1 GCA_020201295.1 Lysobacteraceae bacterium
GGCACCGGGTATGCCCGCCATCGATGCCACGGTGGGCAACGGCCACGATACCCTGTTTCTGGCCCGCCAGGTCGGTGCCACGGGGCAGGTGTATGGTTTCGACCTGCAGGCCAGTGCCCTGGCAGCCGCGTCCGCGCGGCTGCTGGCGGCGGGGGTTGCGGACCGGGTCAGCCTTCTCCATGCCGGCCATGAGACCATGGCGGCACATCTACCCGCGGCGCTGCAGGGAAGGATACAGGCCATCATGTTCAATCTGGGCTACCTGCCGGGCAGCGACAGGCAGTGCATCACCCGGCCCGCCAGCACCCTCCAGGCCTTGCGGCAGGCCCTGGGCTGGCTGGCGCCGGGAGGGCTGCTGACGGTGCTGGCCTACCGGGGCCATGCCGGGGGAGCGGAGGAGGCGGACGCCGTGGCCCATTGGTTGCAGGGCCTGGAGCCGTCCGGTTACCAGGTGGGCCGTCAATACAGCGAGGAGCCAAGGGGCAGTGGCCCCGAACTCGGGCTGGTGTACCGGTGTCCCAACCGGTAGATACACCTGGAATGCACCGGCAGTGCGGTCCGGCTTGGGCACTGTAGGAGCGGCGCGAGCCGCGAACATTCGCGGCTCGCGCCGCTCCTACAGGAGGGGTTTTGCAATGATTGGGTTTACTGGCGTTCGGCCTGGTGATTCGTATCAGGCATACTATCCCACAAGGAGCATCGCCCTACTCATCACCATGACCAAGCCGGATTCCACACTGCCCCGCAAATCACCGCGCCAGGACATCGATGGCTTCCTGCGCCAGGTGGAGGCCATGCCCCGGGTGCGCGGCACGGGCCAGCCGGGGCGGCTGATCTTCGCCATGGATGCCACCGCCAGTCGTGAGCCGAGCTGGGACCAGGCGGCCCGGATCCAGGGGCGCATGTTCGAAGAGACCGCGGCCCTGGGCGGGCTGGTTGTACAGCTGTGTTACTACCGTGGCTATGGTGAGTTCGAGGCGAGCCCCTGGTACGCCTCCTCACGCGAGTTGCTGGCGCGCATGAGCGCTGTGCGCTGCCGGGCCGGCCAGACCCAGCTGGAACAGGTGCTGCGTCACGCCCTGGCCGAGACCCGACGCCGGCGGGTGCAAGCCCTGGTCTTCGTCGGTGACAGCATGGAAGAGGATCTCGACCGGCTGGGGGACCTCGCCGGCCAGCTGGGGTGCTCGGGGTGCCTTTGTTCCTGTTCCATGAGGGGCGTGATGCGCATGCCGGACGCGCCTTTGCCGAACTGGCGCGTCTGAGTGGCGGCGCGGTCTGTCCCTTCGATGCCGGTAGTGCCGATCAATTGCGCGAACTGCTGGGCGCGGTGGCCGTCTATGCGGCGGGAGGCCGCCAGGCGCTGCGTGCCCTGGGAGAACGGCGCGGTGGCCGGACCCTGCAACTGCTTCAGCAGCTGCAGGGCGACTAGCCCGTGTTCATCCGTATCCTGCTTGGACTGGCGGCCGTGGCTGTCCTGCTGTGGCTGTGGCGCTGGTTCCTGCGCAACCCACCGGCCCAGGTGCGGCGCCAGCTGATCCGTGGCCTTGTGGCCGCTGGCATCGGCGTACTCATCCTGCTGGCGGTAACCGGCCGACTGCACTGGCTGTTTGCCCTGGGTGCCTTCCTGCTGGCCGGCGCCGGACGCTTGATGGCCCTGCTCAATATGCTGCCCTTGCTGCGGCGGGTGGGAGGGGCCTTCAAGTCCGGTGCGGCGCCTGCCGCAGGGGCGGCCGGCAGCCAGCGATCCCAGGTGGAAAGCCGCTTCCTGCGCATGAGCCTGGACCACGACAGCGGCCACCTGGATGGTCAGGTACTGGAAGGACCCCATGCCGGGGCCCGGCTCAGTGAACTGCCGCTGACGACGCTGCTGGATCTGTTGCGCACCTGCCGACAGGAGGACGAGGATTCCGCGCAGCTGCTGGAATCCTACCTGGACCGGGTGCAGGGTAGCGACTGGCGTGCCGGTTTCGCGTCGAATGGCCAGGAACAGAACGATTCCGCTGACGGTCCGATGACAGTGGAGGAGGCCTGGCGCATCCTTGGCCTGGAGCCGGGCGCCGATCGCGAGGCGATCATCGCCGCCCATCGCCGGCTGATGCAGAAGCTGCATCCCGACCGCGGTGGTTCCGATTACCTGGCCGCCCGCATCAACCAGGCCAAGGACCGCTTGCTGGGAGAGACCTGATGCATGGCAGTTGCAACCCTCTATATAATGGGGATCGTCCCCTGGAAGATTTGCTCATGCTCTGTGCCGAGACACGGCGGGAATCGGCGGAATTGATCCATGATCGCAACGCGGACGGCCAGGGTCGGTTGTTCGAACCGTCCTGAGCGCAGTGACAGGAGAATCTAGCTCATGTTTGGATTTGGCAAGCCCGTGGAAATGGTCCGTCCCGAACAGGCATTGCCGGGTCGGGTGGAGCGGATGCCGGTACCGGAGCGGCATTTCGTCAATGGCCATACCCTGACGCCCCCCTTCCCGGAAGGCATGCAGACGGCCCTCTTCGGTCTGGGGTGCTTCTGGGGCGCGGAGCAGGGCTTCTGGAAGTTACCCGGGGTGTATACCACGGCAGTGGGCTATGCCGCGGGCTATACACCCAATCCCGGCTATCGAGAGGTATGCACGGGCCTGACCGGCCACAACGAGGTGGTGCTGGTGGTGTTCGATCCCGAACAGGTTTCCTACCCGGCATTGCTGCGTCACTTCTGGGAGGCCCACGATCCCACCCAGGGCCTGCGCCAGGGTAACGATGCGGGCAGCCAGTATCGTTCCGGCATCTACGTATACAGCGAGGAGCAGCGACAACTGGCCGAGCGCTCGCGGGCGCAGTATCAACCCTTGTTGCACGCCGCCGGCAAGGGCGACATCACCACCGAGGTCCTGGACGCGCCGGAATTCTATTACGCCGAGGAATATCACCAGCAATACCTGGCAAAGAATCCCAATGGCTATTGTGGGCACGGTGGTTGCGGTGTGCCCTATGGGGATGCGCCGGCCTGAAGCGCGCTGGCAGGCACCGGCCGGACGCCGGACCAGGAATCAGAATTTGCTGTGCTGGTGGCGGTAGTGATGGGGCGGCACGTTCAGCTGCAGCCAGTAGTCCTCGATGTGGCCGATCATCTCCTCGAAGTTTTCCTGGCTGGTGGGCTTGCGCAGGTAACTGTTGATGCCGAGGTCATAGCCGAGTTCCACGTCGCGGTGCTCTTGCGAGGAGGACAGCATGATGACGGGCAACAGGCGGGTGGTGTTCCGGTTGCGGATTTCCCGCAATACGTCGAAGCCGTTCAGCTTGGGCAGCTTGATGTCCAGCAGGATCAGGCAGGGTAGTTTTTGGTCCAGCCGGGAGGCTTCCGGCCCCTCGGCAAACAGGAAGTCCAGGGCTTCCTTGCCGTCGCGTTTCACCACGATGCGATCTTCCAGGTTGCGCTTGCGGAAGGCGCGCAGGGTGAGCATGACATCATCATCGTTGTCTTCCACCAGCAGGATGCTGTCACAGGTCGGGCAGGATGGTTCTGGTTGCCGCGGCGCGCCTGGTTCCAGCTTGAACAACACGGTCTTGATGCCGATTTCATGACACCAGGCGATGGCGGCGTCGGAAGTCTTGAATACCCGGGCCCCGCCGCGCTTGGCGGACAAGGTTTCGTGCCGGTCTTCCTGTGCATGGTTCTGTACCCGTACATTCCACCCGCAGCCGGCGGGATCGGATACCACCAGTGCCTTGTTGAAATGCCCCTTGTCTACGAGAAGGCGTACTTCACGCTCCTGCATTGCTATTTTCCCTGCCGTCAAATGAGGATTCAGGTATTTTTTATACTGCTTGTGGAGGAAATATAGCCAAAACTTGGGAAAATGGGTAATGATATGAAAAATATTAGTTTATTTGTTTTTTCTTATATTTGACCCCGGAAGCCAAGGTCACCAGGGATGCTGGCTAGAGATTGATGCGGATTTCCCTAAAGCCGATGCGCTGACACCAGCGCAATGCCGCATCGCTGGTCTTGAACAGGCGGATGCAGCGCCCCCGTTTGTTTTCCAAGGGAACCTTTCCCTCATCCCGCATCAGGAAATACACGGTCCAGCCTTCCCGCACCAGATCCTGTTCCAATACGGCTGCGCGGATATCTCCGCTGGCGAATTGCGCCGAAGCTTCCCGTTCTTGCACTTTTGGGTCCCCGATATTATTGATTTGGGGTATTGTGCCTGCAACGCGGGTATGGGGTAAAGACTTGCCGGGTCATTCGTTGCCCAGCAGGGCGTCGAGGTGAGCCACGACACTGCGTCCCAGTGCCGCAAGCGCATAACCGCCTTCCAGGGTGGAGACGATGCGGCCCCTCCGCGTGGGCATCGAAGCCGGCAGAGATCATGATCAACTGCGGGGCGAAGGCTTCCAGTCGTGGCAGCCATTGTTCCTCGACGGCCTGGCGGAAAGCCGCGCCGCCACTGCCGGCACGCAGGGGTGTGTGGATCATCTGTGCAGAGTCAGCTTCCGTGCCACTGTAGGGATAGAAGGGGTGCTGGAAACTGGAGCAGAACAACACCCGGGGATCATCGGCAAAGATATCCTCGGTGCCATTGCCATGATGAACATCGAAGTCCACGATGGCTACCCGTTGCAGGCCATGCTGGCACATGGCGTGGGCGGCACCGACGGCCACGTTGTTGAAGATGCAAAAGCCCATGGCGCGGCGGCGTTCCGCATGATGCCCGGGTGGCCGCACCGAGCAGAAGGCCTGGCGAGTCTTGCCGACCATCACCGTGTCCACCCCCAGGATCACCGCACCCGCCGCCCGCCGGGCCGCCGCCAGGCTGTGCGGGTTCATGAGGGTGTCGGAATCCAGACGTACATAGCCTTCCCGGGGGGCGCTGTGGAAGATGAGATCCACGTAGTCGGAATCATGCGCCAGGCACAGTTGATCACGGCTGGCCAGGGGCGCCTCCAGATGGCAGAGCGCAAGTTCCATGCGGCTGGCCAGCAGCTGATCCTCTATGGCGGCCAGGCGCTGCGGACATTCCGGGTGTCCCGCGCCCATTTCGTGCAGGGCGCAGTCGGGGTGTGAGATAAAGGCAATGGTCATGCCGGTGTTCCCTTGTTACCCTTGAGCGGCGCCATTCTGTCACATCCCCGCTCAGGTGCGTGTGCCATACTCGGAAAACTTCCCACCCCGCATACCTGGTCATCGTCACATGTCCCAACACTATCTCGACAAGCTGTTTGCACCCGGTAGCATTGCCGTGTTCGGCGCCAGTGAGCGCCCCGATTCAGTGGGCACGCTCAGCTATCGCAATCTGCGAGACGGTGGATTCCAGGGGGGGCTGTATCCGGTCAATCCCAAGTATGCATCACTGGATGGGCAGACCTGCTATGCCTCCACGGCGGAGTTGCCCGGCCCGGTGGATCTGGCCGTGATCGCCACCCCCGCCGCTACCGTGGCGGATATCCTGGAGGCCTGCGGCGCCCGTGGCGTGCGCACCGCTATCCTGATCTCGGCTGGTTTCGGCAATGGCGACGAGTCCGGACGGGTGCGCAAGGAGGCCGTGTTGCAGGTGGCTGCCCGTTACCGCATGCGACTGCTGGGGCCCAACTGCCTGGGATTGATCCGCCCGAGCCTCAATTTGAACGCCACCTTCAGCAAGAACAGCGCCCGGCCCGGCGGACTGGCGCTGGTGTCCCAGTCGGGCGCCCTCTGTACCGCCATCCTGGACTGGGCCATCGCCCACGATGTGGGCTTTTCCACCCTGGTGTCCCTGGGGGATGCCGCGGACATCGATTTCGGTGACCTGCTCGATTACCTCGCCCAGGACAGCCAGACCCGCAGCATTCTTCTCTATATCGAGGGCATCCGTGATGCGCGCCGCTTCATGAGCGGACTGCGCAGCGCGGCACGCATGAAGCCGGTGATCGTGCTCAAGTCCGGGCGACACAGCGAGGGTTCGCGGGCGGCCCTTACCCACACCGGTGCGTTGATCGGTGCCGACGATGTGTTCGATGCCGCTTTGCAGCGCGCTGGCGTGGTGCGCGCCATGTCCATCGAACAGTGGTTTGCCGCCGCCCAGCTGCTGGCCAGCGAGGATCGGGTCAGCGGCAATCGCCTGGCCATTGTTACCAACGGTGGCGGTCCCGGCGTCATGGCCGTGGACCGGGCGATGGACCTGGGGGTACAGCTGGCGCAGCTGGCACCTGCCACCATCGAGGCCCTGGAAGCCGCACTGCCCGGTCACTGGTCCCATGCCAATCCCGTGGACCTGCTCGGGGATGCGGGGGCGGAGCGCTACGGCACGGCGGTCCGTGCCTGCCTGCTGGATCCCGGTGTGGATGGATTGCTGGTGATGCTGACCCCGCAGGCCATGACCGATCCCAGCGCCTGTGCCGAGGCGGTGATTGCCGCGCGCCAGGGCAGTCACAAGCCGGTGCTGCTGTGCTGGATGGGGGAAGAGCAGGTACGGGTCGCGCACGAACTCTTTGCCCGGCACCACATGCCCGCCTTCGGCAGTCCCGAGTCTTCCGTGGAGGCCTTCGCCTACCTGACTCGTTTTCAGCAGAACCAGCAATGGCTCACCCAGGTGCCGACCCCGCTGGGTCGCCGCAGCGAACCGGACATCGAGGGTGCGCGGCTGATCATCGAAAGTGTGCTGGCCGACGGACGCACCGTGCTGGGTACGGCGGAATCCAAGGCGATTCTCCATGCCTTCGCCATCCCGGTCACCCAGAGCATCGAATGTCACAGTGCCAACGATGCCCTGGTGGTGGCCGAGTCCATCGGTTATCCCGTGGTGATGAAGATCAGTTCGCCGGATATCACGCACAAAACCGACGTGGGTGGAGTGCGCCTCAATATCGGTTCGGCCCAGGCGGTGCGTATCACCTACAACGAAATGCTGGAGGCAGTGCGCGCCAAATATCCCGAGGCACGTATCGGCGGTGTTACCCTGGAGCCCATGTACAGATCGCGCCACGGGCGCGAACTGCTGGTGGGAGTGATTCGCGACCCCGTGTTCGGGCCCGTCATCACCTTCGGTGCCGGCGGGGTGCAACGGCCGCACCTGTCCCTGGATCGCTACAGCCACATGGCCATCCATCCCTATCCCAAGCACCTGGTTTCGAGTTGTCAGCTGGCCGACGGTACCGATATCATCATCCGGCCCATCCGCCCCGAGGATGCCGGGATCGAACAGAGCTTCGTCAAGGCGCTGTCGAGCCAGTCCCGGTATTTTCGCTTCATGCGCAGCCTGAACGAACTGACCCAGGAGATGCTGGTGCGTTTCACCCAGATCGACTATCACCGCGAGCTGGCACTGATCGCGGTGCTGGAGCAGGATGGCCGGGAGACCGAGCTGGGTGTGGCGCGTTACATCATAAATCCCGATGGCCAGAGCTGTGAGTTCGCCCTGGTAGTGGCCGATGCCTGGCAGGGAAAGGGCATCGGCTCCCGCCTCATGCAGGCTCTGATGGAAGCGGCGCGACAACGCGGACTGGGTGAAATGGATGGCGAAATCCTCGCCAGCAATAATAATATGCTGCACCTCATGACCAGCCTGGGCTTCAGCCTGCATACCAGCAGCGAGGACCCTGGCGTCAAGCTGGCGAGCAAGGAATTGTGAGCGGAACCTGAACATGGCCCAAGACAACGCCAGTGCCGAAGCTGATCCGGAAACTGGAAGCATCCGTTGCGCGGGCCGCTGGACCGTCGATGGCATTGCGACCCTGGCGGCGGGGCTGTCGCGCATCGCCGCACCCGCCGGCCGGACGCTATGCCTGGAAGCCAGTGCGATCACCGCCCTGGATACCAGTGGAGCCTGGCTGCTGCAGCGCTTGCGCTTGCAGCTGGAGGCGGCGGGCAACCCGGTGGAGGTGCAGGGCCTGCAGGCCCACCATGCCGACCTCTACCAGCGGATACGCGAACTGGGCACCACCGAGCCGCCACGGGAGCCGCGTCTTGGCGGCTTGGCCGGCACCGGCCGCGGCACGCTGCGCGGGCTGGAGGAACTCTACAGTTTTCTGTCCTTCTTCGGTGCCGTCGTGATGCGCGGCAGCTGGCTGTTGCTGCACCCGCGCCGCATGCGCTGGAAGGCCGTGTTCATCGACCTGTACGGCTCCGGGGTGACGGCACTGGGCATCGTCGGCCTGCTGTCCTTCCTGATGGGGGTGGTGATCGCCTACCAGGGTGCGGTGCAGCTGCGCGCCTTCGGTGCTGACATCTACATTGCCGACCTGGTCGGCCTGTCCATGGTCCGCGAGTTGGGGCCGCTGCTGGCGGCCATCATCGTCGCCGGGCGTACCGGGTCCGCCTATGCCGCCCAGATCGGCACCATGCGCGTGACCGACGAGGTGGCGGCCTTGCGCACCATCGGCATCGATCCCCTGGACCTGCTGGTCATTCCCAAAGTGTTTGCCCTGTGCCTGGCGCTGCCGCTGCTGGCGGTGTTCGCCGATATCATGGGGGTACTCGGCGGCATGATCCTGGCCAAGCTGCAGCTGGGACTGAGTTTCGCGCCTTTCCTGGATCGTCTTCAGGAAGCCATCACCCTGCGTTCTTTCCTGATCGGCCTGGGCAAGGCACCGGTGTTCGCCCTGGTGATCGCGCTGATCGGCTGTTTCCAGGGCTTCCGGGTGCGCGGCAGTGCCGCCAGTGTCGGCGAGCACACCACCCGGGCGGTGGTGCAGGCCATCTTTCTCATCATCGTCATCGATGCCCAGTTTTCGGTGATCTTCAGCTGGCTGGGAATCTGACATGGTCCCGACAACGGAACCGGTTCTGGAGTTGCGCGGCATCTGCACCCGCTTCGGCAAGCTGGTGGTCCACGAGCAGCTCGATCTCGAGGTGCGGCGCGGTGAGGTGCTGGCCCTGGTGGGCGGGAGTGGCAGCGGCAAGACCACCCTGCTGCAGGAGATGATCATGCTGCGCCAGCCGGATCGTGGCTCCATCCGCCTGTTCGGCGAGGAGGTCACCGGTGCGGGCAGGGAACGTATGGAGCGCATGCGCCGGCGCTTTGGCGTACTGTTCCAGCATGGCGCGTTGTTCACCGGTCTCAATGTGTTGCAGAATGTGGGCGTGCCCCTGCACGAACATGGTGGGCTGGACACTGTGCTCATCGATCAGATCGCCCTGCTCAAGATCCGCCAGGCCGGGCTACCGGCCGAAGCAGCACTCAAGTATCCTGATGAGCTCAGTGGCGGTATGGTGAAGCGGGCCGCGCTGGCGCGTGCCATGGCCCTGGATCCGCAGTTGCTGTTTCTCGACGAGCCCACCTCGGGCCTGGACCCGGTCAGCGCGGGTGCCTTCGACGAACTCATCCTGGACCTGAAGCAATGG
>JAIVHA010000213.1 GCA_020201295.1 Lysobacteraceae bacterium
GCGTGCTGCCCCTGACGCGTGCCCTGCTGCCGGCGCCCGGCCTGCGTTTCATGCGCGACCCCACCCGTGGCGGCCTGGCCACGGTGGCCCACGAAATCGCCCGTGCCACCGGTCTGGGGGTACGCCTGGAACAGGAACGGATCCCGGTGCGCGACCCCGTGCAATCGGTGTGCGACATGCTGGGCTACGATCCCCTGTTCCTGGCCTGCGAGGGCCGGGTGGTGGCGGTGGTCGCGGCCGAGGCCGCCGCGCAGCTGCTGGCGCGCTGGCAGGCCCTGCCCCAGGGCCGTGACGCCCGCGACATCGGCACCATCGAGCCCAGCCACGGCCACGTGGTGCTGGTCACGCCGCTGGGCGGGGAACGGATCCTGGAGGAGCTGGAGGACGACCCCCTGCCGCGAATCTGCTAGTACTCTTTCAAGATGATATTGCCTGCGCACAGCGCCTTGTGGCAAAACACCACAGGCGCGCTGAACCAGGCAATATCATCTTGAAAGAGTACTGATTGTTGATCCGTATCAATGTGATTCCGACAGCATCTGTCGATAATGCCGACGGATGAATGAACCTTTCCCCGGCAGGTATGGAACGAAGGGGATCCCGGACCATGACACTACAGGTACATAGACCCGGCATGCCGCAACATCCGGTGACAGACAGCGACGAGCTTCGGACGCTGGTGCGCAACCTGTGCCACCGGGAGCGCTTTGCCCACCCGGTGGACGATTTCCAGGTGATCGAGACCCATATTTCCTGTCTCCTGCTCACCGGCCCCTACGTCTACAAATTCAAGAAACCGGTCAACCTGGGCTTCCTGGATTTCAGCAGCCCGCAGGCGCGCCAGTTCTACTGCGAGGAGGAACTGCGCCTCAACGGGCAGCTGTCCCCGGAACTGTACCAGGGCCTGGTGCGGGTAACCGGGGATATCGAACATCCCGAACTGGACGGCGGCGGACCGCTGCTGGAATACGCGGTCAAGATGCGCCAGTTCCCGGAGGCACAACGCCTGGATCATGTGGCCGAACGGGGTGAACTGAAACCGGAACATATCGATGCCCTGGCCGACCAGTTGGCACACTTCCATCTCCACAGTCCCTCGGCCCCGCAGGACAGCCGCTTCGGCGAACCGGCCGAGGTACGCCGGCCGGTGCTGGACAATTTCAGCCAGATATCCCCCCTGCTGGACAATGCCGGGCAGCGCGCCATGCTGGACGAGGTGCGCCAATGGACCGAACAGGCCCTGTTGATGTTGCAGGAGGATTTCCAGCAGCGCCGCCACGACGGCTGGATACGCGAATGCCACGGGGATCTGCACCTGGGGAATATCGCCCTGTTCGAGGATCGGGTCACCCTGTTCGATCGCCTGGAGTTCAGTCCCGCCCTGCGCTGGATCGATGTCATGAGCGACCTCGCGTTCCTGATCATGGACCTGCGCCAGCGCGACCAGCACAAGCTCGCCATGCGCCTGCTGAACCGCTACCTGGAACAGAGCGGGGATTACCTGGGACTGGGGGTGCTGCGCTTCTACGTGATCTACCGTGCCATGGTGCGCGCCAAAGTGGCCATCCTGCAGGCGCAGCAACGGGTGGACCAGGGCCTGGATGCCAGGTCACAGACACGGGAATTCACCCATTACCTGCGTACCGCCCGGGACTACACCCGCCCCGCCGCCACAGCGCCGCTGATCATCACCCATGGCCTGTCCGGTTCCGGCAAGAGCTGGCTGAGCGCCCAACTGGCCGAGTCACTGGGTGCCCTGCGCCTGCGCTCCGATGTGGAGCGCAAGCGGCTGTTCGCGCTGCAGCCCACCGACCGGGTACCCAGCGCCGTGGGCCAGGGGCTCTACCAGCCCGACGTCAGTCGTGAGACCTATCGGCGCCTGCACGCCGCCGCCTACATGGTGCTGGATGCCGGCTGCCCGGTCATTCTCGACGCCACCTTCCTGGACCAGGAGCAACGGGATCTCATGCGGCGCCTGGCGCATACCTCCGGCGCGCCCTTCATCATCCTCGATGTGCGCGCGCCCGAAGCGGTTCTACGAGCACGCATCCTGGCCCGCCACCAGGAGCAGCGCGACGCCTCCGATGCCGACTTGCAGGTGCTGGAACACCAGCTCGAGAAGCAGGATCCGCTGAGCGAAGAGGAACGGCAGCATGTGGTGGAGGTGCGCAACGAAGATGGCCTGGACCTGGAAGCGGTCACGGCCCGGGTACTGGAAACGATCCGGCGTCTGGATGCAAAAGGCAACGGCTCCCTCCCGGGGACCATACCAGGACATGTCCCCCCGTAGGAGCGGCCTGAAGGTGAGGCCGCTCCTACAGGGGGGACACTCGACGCCGCAGACTCAGCAACACCAGTAACACGCCGCACACCACGGGCCAATTGCCCCAGCGTACATAAGGGGTGGCGCCACTGCGTGGCTGCACCGGACCGGTCAGCACCGCGACCTCGAACTGAGGGCTGCGCTGCACGATCCGACCCCGCTCATCGATGATGGCGGAGATGCCGGTGTTGGTGGCGCGCAGCAGGTAGCGGCCCGTTTCCCGCGCGCGCATGCGGGCGATTTCCAGGTGCTGGTGGGGCGCCAGGGAATCGCCGAACCAGCCATCGTTGCTGACATTCACCAGCAGGGCCGCCTCGGGCAGGGCGCGAATGATCTCCTCGCCAAAGGCCACTTCATAGCAGATGGAGGTGCCGACGGCATGGCCGGCGGCCTGCAACAGCGGCTGGTCCGGCGCGCCGCGGGAAAAATCCGCCATGGCCAGATCGATGGCCGTCAGGAAGCGCTCCAGCAGCGGCCGCCAGGGCATGTACTCGCCGAAAGGCACCAGGTGCTGCTTGTGGTAGAAGCGGTGCTGGTCTCCCACGGACATGACGGCATTGAAGTACTCCCAGCGCTCGCGATCCAGCAGGGGAATGCCGATGAGCAGGTCCGCATCCCAGCGTTCCGCCGCGGCCTGCAGTTGTGGCAGCAGGTCCTCTTCCACCTGGTGATAGAAGGCGGGAATCGCCGTCTCCGGCCAGATGATCAGTTGGCTGTCGCGGCTGTCGCGGGTCAGTTCCGCGTAGCGCTCCACGGTACTCATCTGCACTTCCGGCAGCCATTTCATGTCCTGGGCGATGTTGCCCTGCAGCAGGCTGGCCTGCACGGGCGCACCATCGGCCCGGGTCCACTCGATACGCTCCACAGGCAGACCGATCACCAGCAACAGGCCGGCCACGGCCAGCCAGCCCGCCCCCTGTGGCCGCCGGGGCTCCTGCCAGGCCAGCGCCAGCAAACCGGCCAGCAGGGCCGCCAGCCAGGAGACACCATACACACCCAGCAAAGGCGCGAAACCCGCCAGCGGGGTTTCGATCTGGCTGTAACCCAGGTTGAGCCAGGGAAACCCGGTGAACACCCAGCCCCGCAGCCATTCCGCCAGCACCCAGGCGGCGGGCAGCAGCAACAGGTAACGTTGCGCGCCCTGCTGCGGACCGAAACGATTCACGCCCCAGGCGAGCAGGGCCGGGTACAGGGCCAGGGCCAGCACCATGGCGAAGGCCGAGGCCGCCGAGGCCAACACCCCGGCATTGCCGTAAAAATGAATACTGACATAGACCCAGGACACGCCGACGCCGAACAGGCCGATACCGAAACACCAGCCACGCAGCAGGGCGCGTCGCGCTGGCAGATCCTGCAGAAGGAGGAAGAACGCGGCCAGGGACAGCCAGGCCAGGGGATAGAAACCGAAGGGGGCGAAGGCCAGGGGCAGCAACGCCCCGGCCAGCAGGGCGGCGCCCTCGCCCCGGCCCAGGCCCCGCAGCAAGACACCCCGGATCACTGCGATACACCCCTGTAGGAGCGGCCTTTGGCCGCGAACCGGCGTGGACGGGCGCTTCGCGGCCAAAGGCCGCTCCTACAGGCGGGAACAGGCGAACAGAGTCGATTCACGCCTACCCCGTCAGGACACCGGGGCAGGCGGCACTTCCGCCACCGGTGCCGGCAACACCGAAAGGTGCAGCATGTGTACCCGTCGGTTGTCGGCGCGCAGCACCTTGAACAGGAAACGGTCGATGGTCACCGTTTCACCGCGCTTGGGAAGATGTCCGAATTCATGCACCAGCAGGCCACCGATGGTGTCGAATTCCTCGTCGCTGAAACCGGCCTCGAAGTATTCATTGAAATCCTCGATGGGGGTCAAGGCCTTCACCGTGAAATGAGTGGCACTGTGCTTGCGGATGTAATAATCCTCATCCAGGTCATGTTCATCCTCGATCTCGCCGACGATCTGCTCCAGCACATCCTCGATGGTCACCATGCCGCATTTGGTCGAGCGAGCTGTCCCGGTTCAGGACTTCCATCTGGGAGCGGGGAATCATGATGTCGCGGGCCTGCATCTCCGACACCTGCAGCACACCCTCGATCATGGCCAGGGCATCCGCGTCGAACAGGGCGCGACGCTGCGCCTCGCGCAACAGGCCGAGCAACTGCTCGCGGTCCTTGGGTTCCGCCAGCAGGGCCTGGCTGATGCGCTCACGCCAGGATCGCTGGGCGGAACCAGTACTAGGTCGATCTTCGTTCATGGGTACCTGTGTGCCCGATCATTGAGCATTACCTGTTGTAGGAGCGGCCTCTGGCCGCGAACTGCGCGACCAGGCCCATTCGCGGGCAAAGCCCGCTCCTACAGGGGGAAATGGCAATATCAGGCAGGGTTTGCCTCCTCGTGATAAGGGTCCGGATAGCCTAACCGGGCCAGGATTTGCCGTTCAAGCCCTTCCATTTCCGTGGCCCCGGCTTCGGTCTGGTGGTCATAGCCCTGCAGGTGCAGGGTGCCGTGCACTACCAGGTGGGCCCAGTGGGCCGGTTCCGTCTTGCCCTGCTCCGCGGCCTCGCGCCGCACCACGGGGGCGCAGATCACCAGGTCGCCAAGCAGGCGCGTTTCTTCCACCTCCGGTGGCATGTCGAAGGGAAAGGACAGCACATTGGTGGGGCCGGTCTTGCCGCGGTAGGCTTCGTTCAGTTCGGCGCTCTCCGCCTCGTCCACCAGGCGGATCACCAGTTCCACGCCGTGGTTCTCCGTCTCCAGGGCCGCCTCGACCCAATGCAACAATTGTTCGGGCGCAGGCAGGTCAGCGGCATCCAGGGCCTGCTGGACATCCAGGGTCGCCGCCGTACCGGATACCACCACAGGCTCAATCATGCTGGTCCTGCTCCCCCTCGTGACGGGCATAGGCGCGCAAGATGCGCTGCACCATGGGGTGACGCACCACGTCACGGGAATCGAAGTGGGTGAAGGCAATGCCATCCACCCCGTCCAGCACCTTCGTGGCGTGCTTGAGCCCCGAGGGCGTGGACTTGGGCAGGTCGATCTGGGTCACGTCACCGGTGATCACCACCGTGGAGCCGAAGCCGATACGGGTAAGGAACATTTTCATCTGTTCCACCGTGGTGTTCTGCGCCTCGTCGAGAATGATGAAGGCATCATTGAGGGTGCGGCCGCGCATGAATGCGAGCGGCGCGATTTCGATCACGTTGCGCTCGATGAGTTTCATTACCTTGTCGAAGCCAAGCATCTCGTACAGGGCGTCGTACAAGGGTCGCAGGTAAGGGTCCACCTTCTGGGTCAGGTCGCCGGGCAGGAAACCGAGGCGCTCGCCCGCCTCCACCGCCGGGCGCACCAGCACCAGGCGCCGCACACGTTCCTGTTCCAGGGCCTGCACGGCGCTGGCCACGGCCAGGTAGGTCTTGCCAGTGCCCGCCGGTCCGATACCGAAGTTCACATCGTATTCCAGAATGCCCTGCAGGTACTCCTGCTGGTGAGGGCCACGACTGCGGATATTGGCGCGGCGGATCTGGACGACCACTGGCGCGACCCGGTTGTCGGCGCCCTCCTGTTCCACCATGTCCTCCAGGCCCGCCTGCTGCAGGAACAAGTGTACCGACTGCGGCGACAAACTCTGTTCGCCGGCGCTGTGATACAGGTCCTTGAGCAAGGTGCCGGTCACGCGCGTCGATACCGCGTCGCCGTTGATGCGGAAATGGTTGCCGCGGTTGCTGATCTCCACGTCGAGCCGTTGTTCCAGCTGACGCAGGTGTTCGTCGAACTGGCCGCACAGATTGGCCAGGCGCTCGTTGTCCGCGGGTTCGAGGACGAGTTCCAGGGAAGAGGGTTCGGGATCCAAGGTCGGGACTCTGAGGGTAAGAGAGGGATCAGCCCCAGTTGGCGGCGCTGGCATCGGGCTTGTGTTCCGCCAGGCCAAGCAGGTCGCCGCGCAGGGAGTTGGGGAAAGCCTCGGTAATGTGCACCGTGACGAAGCGGCCGACCAGGTCAGGGCTGGCGGCGAAATTCACCACCCGGTTGTTTTCGGTGCGACCGGCCAGTTCCTTGGGGTCCTTGCGCGAAGGACCTTCCACCAGCACCCGCTGTTGCGTGCCCACCATGGACTGGCTGATGGCGATGGCCATGTCGCTGATGCGCTGCTGCAGCCGGGCGAGGCGTTGCTTCTTCACTTCCAGGGGCACGCTGTCGGGCAGATCGGCGGCGGGGGTACCGGGGCGGCGGCTGTAGATGAAGCTGAAGGAATGATCGAAGCCGATATCCTCGATCAGGTCCATGGTGGCCTGGAAGTCGGCCTCGGTCTCGCCGGGAAACCCGATGATGAAGTCGGAAGACAGGCTGATGTCCGGCCGCGCCGCGCGCAGCTGACGAATGCGCGATTTATATTCCAGGGCAGTGTGGTTGCGCTTCATCATGGCCAGGATGCGATCAGAACCGCTCTGTACCGGCAGGTGCAGGTGACTGACCAGCTCCGGTACGTCGCGGTAGGCCTGGACGAGACTGTCGCTCATTTCCTGCGGATGCGAGGTGGTGTAGCGAATGCGCTCGATGCCGTCGACGGCGGCGACGTAGTGGATCAGCAAGGCCAGGTCGGCGCTATCGCCGTCGGCCATGAGGCCACGGTAGGCATTCACGTTCTGGCCCAGCAGGTTCACCTCGCGCACGCCCTGCGCCGCCAGGGCGGCCACCTCGGCGATCACATCGTCGAAGGGTCGGCTGACCTCCTCGCCACGGGTGTAGGGCACCACGCAGAAGCTGCAGTACTTGCTGCAGCCTTCCATGATGGACACGAAGGCCGTCGGGCCCTCGGCGCGAGGTTCCGGCAGGGAATCGAACTTCTCGATCTCGGGGAAGGAAAT
>JAIVHA010000064.1:0-4299 GCA_020201295.1 Lysobacteraceae bacterium
GCAACTGGAGTGCCAACGCTGCCTGGGTGCCATGGAATTTGCGCTGGACAGCAAATTTCACCCCGGTCTCGTGCGAGGCGAGGAAGAGGCGGCAAGACTGCCGCCCGGGTATGAACCGCTGCTGGTGGGAACGGAACCCATGTCACTGGCGGATATCGTGGAAGACGAAGTACTGCTGGCGCTGCCCATCGTGGCCCTGCATCGGGAACCCCACCCTTGCGCGGCACAACAGCACCAGGAACCTCCGCCGGAGGGCGAGCAACGGGAGAACCCCTTTGCCGTGCTGGCACAATTGAAACGTGACAAGTAGTTTTTTCAGGAGTTAGCCAAATGGCCGTTCAACAGAATCGTAAAACCCCCTCCAAGCGCGGCATGCGTCGTTCCCATGATGCCATCAAGGGCGCTACCCTGTCCGTGGAGCCGACCACCGGCGAGACCCATCTGCGCCACCACATCAGCCCGGACGGTTATTATCGTGGTCGCAAGGTCATTACCAAGGACCTTGACTGATCCACGCGCAAACGGACGGGGGTCGCGGCGTGTAGACGTCGCGACCCCTTGTCTTTCCATAACCGACAAATCCGCATTCTGATCTACTGGGTATCAGCAGACTGATGAGCAGCCGCTACAGGATCGCACTCGACGTAATGGGGGGCGACCATGGGCCGGAGGTGGTGATACCCGCGGCCCTGAACAGTCTCAAGGCTCGTGATGAGCTGGCCATCGTCCTGGTAGGGGACGAAGGCATCATCCGTGCCGCGCTCGGAGACGCCGCCAACGCATTCGCCGACCGCCTGGTCATCCAGCACGCTTCACAGCGGGTGGAAATGGATGACCTGGCCTCCCATGCCCTGCGCAACAAGAAAGATTCCTCCATGCGGGTGGCTTTGAACCTGGTCAAGGATGGCAAGGCCGACGCCTGTGTCAGCGCCGGCAACACCGGGGCGCTCATGGCCACGGCGCGTTTCGTCCTCAAGACCATTGCCGGTATCGACCGGCCTGCCATCTGCACCAAGCTGCCTTCGCTCAAGGGCCAGACCTGGATGCTGGACCTGGGCGCCAATGTGGACTGCACCGCTGATCAACTTTGCCAGTTCGCCCTGATGGGATCGGTACTTGCCGAGGCCGTCGATGGTTTGGAGAATCCTCGGGTCGGATTGCTCAATATCGGCGAAGAGGAAATCAAGGGCAACGAACAGGTCAAGAAGGCAGCCCTCTGTCTCGAATCCAGCGGCCTGCACTATATCGGCTTCGTGGAAGGCGATGACATCTACAAAGGCGACGTGGACGTAGTGGTGTGCGACGGCTTCGTGGGCAACGTGGCGTTGAAGACCAGCGAAGGCCTGGCCAAGATGATCTCCGTGTTCATGAAGCGTGAATTCACTCGCAACCTGTTCACCAAGCTGGCTGCTATCATTGCGCTGCCGGTACTGCGTGCCTTCCGCCGTCGCATCGACCCTCGCCGCTATAACGGCGCCAGCCTGTTGGGCCTGCGCGGCATCGTAGTGAAGAGTCATGGCAGCGCCGATGCCCTGGCTTATGCCAATGCCATTGAATTCGCGATCCTGGAAGTGCAGCAGGCAGTACCGGAACGCATCAGTGAAAAACTTAATGCCTTGATGGCTCAACAACAGGCGATGTGATGTACGCAAGGATCACCGGAACGGGCAGTTACCTGCCGGAAAAGGTACTGACCAACCACGATCTCGAAAAGATGGTGGAGACTTCCGATCAATGGATTCGGGAACGTACCGGTATCGAGAAACGGCATATCGCAGCGCCCGGCGAAACCACCTGCGACCTGGCGGAAAAAGCCGCGCGCCGGGCCCTGGAGGCGGCAGGCAAGTCCGCCGCGGACATCGATCTCATTATCGTTGCCACCACCACGCCCGACCGGGTGTTCCCCAGCACCGCTTGCTTGCTGCAGCAGCGCCTGGATATCCATGGCTGCGCCGCCTTCGACGTGCAGGCCGTCTGTACCGGTTTCGTCTATGCGCTGGGCATTGCCGACAAGTTCGTGCGTACCGGCAGCGCTCGTTGCGCCCTCGTGGTCGGCGCCGAGACCCTGTCGCGCATAACCGACTGGAGCGATCGCTATACCTGCGTGCTGTTCGGTGATGGTGCCGGCGCGGTGGTCCTCGAGGCCAGTGAAGAGCCGGGCATCCTGTCCAGCCACCTGCATGCCGACGGCCAATACGAAAACCTGTTGACGGTCCCGGCCGGCGTATCCCATGGCATGGACCTAGTGATGGAAGGCAAGGCCTTCATGCAGATGAAGGGCAACGAGGTGTTCAAGGTCGCCGTGAACATGCTTGGCCGCATCGTCGATGAGACCCTCGAGGCCAATCAACTCGACCAGACGGATATCGACTGGCTGGTACCGCACCAGGCCAACATCCGCATCATCCAGGCCACGGCCAGGAAACTGCGCATGAACATGGATCACGTGGTGGTAACCGTGGACCAGCACGGCAACACCTCGGCGGCCTCCGTGCCCCTGGCCCTTGATACCGCGGTGCGCGATGGGCGCATCAAACGCGGGGAAACCCTGTTACTGGAAGCCTTCGGTGGTGGTTTCACCTGGGGCTCCGTACTGCTCAAATACTGACTGCATACATCCCATGACTGAAATCAATCCGCAACACGCCATGGTGTTCCCCGGCCAGGGCTCGCAGGCCGTCGGTATGCTGGCCGAGCTGGGTGGGCACGACATCCTCATCGAAACCTTTCGCGAGGCCAGCGAAGCCCTTGGCTACGACCTGTGGGCATTGTGCCAGCAAGGACCGGCCGAGGATCTCAACCAGACCCATCGGACCCAGCCGGCCATGCTGGCCGCCGGGGTGGCGGTGTGGCGTGTCTGGTGTGCACAAGGTGGCGCACGCCCGGCGCTGATGGCCGGTCACAGCCTGGGTGAGTACAGCGCCCTGGTGTGCGCGGGTGCCCTGGACTTCACCGAAGCCGTGGCCCTGGTGGCGGAACGGGGCCGACGCATGCAGGCGGCGGTACCGGCGGGAGTTGGCGCCATGGCCGCCATCCTGGGCCTGGAGGATGCACAGGTGATCGAACTCTGCTACCAGGCGGAGGAGGGCGAAGTGGTTGCCGCGGTCAATTTCAATTCCCCTGGCCAGGTGGTGATCGCCGGCAACCATGCCGCCGTGGAACGGGCCATGGCTCTGGCCAAGGCCGCGGGTGCCAAGCGCGCCCTGCCGCTGCCGGTGAGCGTGCCTTCCCATTGCAGCCTGATGCAGCCGGCCGCGGAGGCCTTCGCGGCATCACTGGCCCGGGTCAGCCTGCGGGCACCGGAAATCCCGGTGCTGCACAATGTGGATGTGCAGGCGCATCACGACCCCGATGCCATTCGCGCGGCGCTGGCCCAGCAGTTGTACAGCCCGGTGCGCTGGGTGGAAACGGTACAGGCCATGGGTCGGCAGGGAATCCATCATTGTCTCGAAATGGGGCCAGGCAAGGTCCTGTCCGGACTCAACAAGCGCATCGACAAGTCGATCGAGACCCTGCCGGTATATGACCCGGCCAGCCTGGCGGCGGCCCTGGAGCCGGCATGATCGTCGGAATCCCGTAGGAGCGGCCTTCGGCCGCGAATGTTTCGTGGTAAGACGGTTCGCGGCCAAGGCCGCTCCTACAGGTGAAAGATTCAGCAAGCATAGCAAATCACTGCGGAACGGTTGGAGAACGGAATGTCACTGGAAAATGAAATCGCCCTGGTGAGTGGCGCCAGCCGCGGCATCGGCAAGGCCATTGCACTGGAACTGGGGCAGGCCGGCGCCACGGTGGTCGGCACTGCCACTACCCCGGGAGGCGCCGAGGCCATTGGTGTCTACCTGCAGGAAGCAGGGATCACAGGTGCCGGCATGGTGCTGGATGTGGCCGATGCCGCCTCGGTGGAAGCGGTGGTCAAGGCCGTGGGCGAGCAGTTCGGTGCACCCACCATCCTGGTGAATAATGCCGGCATCACCCGCGACACCTTGCTGATGCGTATGAAGGACGAGGACTGGGATGCGGTGATCAACACCAACCTGAGTTCCATATTCCGGCTCAGCAAGGCCTGCCTGCGCGGCATGATGAAGGCCAAGCGGGGCCGCATCATCAGCATCGCCTCGGTGGTCGGCGCCACCGGCAATCCCGGCCAGGCCAATTACGCCGCCGCCAAGGCCGGCATCGTCGGCTTCAGCAAATCCCTGGCCCGGGAGGTGGGTTCGCGCGGTATTACCGTGAACGTGGTGGCGCCGGGTTTCATCGACACCGACATGACCCGCGCCCTGGGTGAGGAGCAGCGCAATC
>JAIVHA010000064.1:4587-6171 GCA_020201295.1 Lysobacteraceae bacterium
CACCAGGGATGCCGGCACCCGCCGGCATGACGAAAACTAGAAGTTGCTTAATGTATGCGCATTAATATCATGTTAAATAAGTATTGTTTATTACGATTCAACCGGTTTTCGAGGCTGAACTTCCGGGGTGAAATGCACAGCCGGTGATTACTGGCATGCACATACGCTTTTCACTACAATACCCGCCGCAGCTGCGGCTGTTTTCTGTTGCCTTGCGAGGAAAATTCAACAATGAGTACCATCGAAGAACGCGTCAAGAAAATCGTCGTCGAACAACTGGATGTCAAGGATGAGGAGGTCACCAACGCGGCTTCCTTCGTGGATGATCTTGGCGCTGATTCCCTGGATACCGTCGAGCTGGTGATGGCCCTGGAAGAGGAATTCGAGTGCGAGATTCCCGATGAAGAGGCCGAAAAAATCACCACGGTTCAGCAAGCGATCGACTACGTCGTCGCACACCAGGACTAGATTGTGAAATTCGGGAAGGCCGCAAGTCCCACGCAGGTGGGCGCGGCCTTCTGTATTTGTGCGCCGCTCCCGGGCGGGCACGGTTTGTGAGGATGGAACATTGACTAAGCGGCGCGTGGTCATCACCGGTCTTGGTATCGTGGCTCCCGTGGGTCTCGACCTGAAGGAATGCTGGGACAATATCCTGGCGGGCCGGAGCGGGATCAGCCCCATCACCCATTTCGATGCCACTGACTTCCCGGTCCGGTTCGCCGGCACGGTACGGGGCTTCGAGGTCACGGATTACATGTCGCCCAAGGATGCCCGCAAGATGGATGGTTTCATCCACTACGGGATTGCCGCCGGCGTGCAGGCCATCCGTGACTCCGGCATCGAGGTCACCGAGGCCAACGCGGAACGTATCGGCGTGGCCATCGGCTCCGGTATCGGTGGCCTGACCAGCATCGAGAACAGTCACGACGCCCTCAACAAGGGTGGTCCCCGCAAGATCTCGCCCTTCTTCGTTCCCAGCAGCATCATCAACATGATTTCCGGAAACCTGTCCATCATGTATGGCATGCAGGGGCCCAATATCGCCATCGTCACCGCCTGCACCACCGGCACCCACAATATCGGTGAGGCCGCACGGATCATTGTTCACGGCGATGCCGATGTAATGGTCGCCGGCGGCGCGGAAATGGCCAGCTCTCCTCTTGGCATGGGTGGCTTCGCGGCGGCCCGCGCCCTGTCCACCCGCAACGACGATCCGGAGACCGCCAGCCGTCCCTGGGACCTGGATCGCGACGGCTTCGTGCTCGGCAACGGTGCCGGCGTGCTGGTATTGGAGGAATACGAACACGCTAAGGCCCGTGGCGCCAACATCTACGCCGAGCTGGTCGGCTTCGGCATGAGCGGAGACGCCTATCACATGACCCTGCCCGCCGAGGGCGGTGCCGGCGCCGTACGCTGCATGCGCGCCGCCATGCGCGATGCCGGCATCAATCCCGAGGATGTGCAGTACATCAATGCCCATGGCACTTCCACTCCGGCCGGCGACAAGGCCGAGGTGACGGGTATCAAGACCGTTTTTGGCGACCATGCCATGAAGGTGGCCGTGAACTCCACCAAGTCCATGAC
>JAIVHA010000214.1 GCA_020201295.1 Lysobacteraceae bacterium
GCTCCTACAAGTGAGCCAACAGCCGACGAATCGAATGGACCCGCCCCGGACGATGCCGCCGGACAGCCACCCCCCACACCAGCCGATTCGAGCCAGGATACCTATGTCCCGCAGGCGGGAAACACCACGGGATCGCTGGTGGGACAGGCGCTACCGGCACCACTGCAGGCACCGGCGAACGCCGCCGCCCATGATGATGACGAGGGCAGCGAGCCGGGCGAGATGTTGATCCTGTCGCCGGACCTGCCGCATGCATTGCAGGTGCAGCAGTTCGGTCAAGGTCTCGGGCTTTCCGTCAAGCGCCGCAGTGTACTGACGGGCTTGGGGCTGGTGGTGACGACATTCCGCGTGCCGCGGGATGTGGTGCCAGCGCAGCTCGTGCAACAGTTGCGGACGCAGGCGCCGGACCTGTGGATCGACCTCAACCATCGCTTCACACTGCAGGCGGATTCCGATGCGCGTCACTATCCGGGACGCATGCTTGCCTGGCCAGGCGCCGCGCAGGACTGCGGGCGCGGGGTGCGCATCGGCCTGGTCGACGGGCCGCTGCCGGAGCAACATCCATCGCTGGAAGGCGGCACGATCACGCGCCGCTCCTTCGTGACGCGCGGCGTGCAGACGGCGCCGCCCGAGCATGCACTCGCGGTGGCGGCACTCCTGGTAGGGCGCGACGGCCGCGGCCTGGTACCGGCCGCGGAGCTCTTCAGTGCCGAGGTCATGCGCCAGCGTGACAAAAAGCACGTCGACACCACTGTCGACTGGCTGGTGCAAGGTCTGGACTGGCTGGCGCAGCAGCAGGTGAACCTCGTCAACCTGAGCCTGGGCGGCCCGCACAATCTCATCCTGGCCTCGGCGGTACAGCGCGTGCTCGATCTGGATATCCTGGTGATCGCCGCGGCCGGCAACCAGGGCGCCGCGACCAAGCCGCTCTATCCGGCGGCGCAGGAGGGTGTCATCGCGGTCACGGCGATCGACGCCTCTCGTCGCCTGTACCGGCACGCCAACCATGGTGAGCACATCGTCTTCGCCGCGCCGGGCGTCGATATCTGGGTGCCGCGCGGGAATGGCGATGCCTTCGTCTCGGGTACTTCGTTCGCGGCACCCCATGTAACCGCCCTCATGGCTGCGCGCCGGCAGTCACAACCGCAGGCGCCCTGGGCCGAGCACCTGCGGGCCTTGATCGACACGACGGAGGATCTGGGCGAACCCGGGCACGATGCAATGTTCGGGTTCGGCCTGCCGCGGGCTGCTAACGTATGCCATTGAGGTGATACATATGAAGCGGATCGTGATCATTCAGGGGCACCCGGACCCGGACCCGGAGGCCAAGCACTTCGGCCATGCGCTGGCACAGGCCTACCGGGGAGGTGCCGAGGCGGCCGGCCACGAGGTGCGACTGGTCGAGGTGGCCAAGCTGGATTTCCCGCTGCTGCGCAGCCAGCAGGATTTCGATCATGGCAGCCCTCCCGATGCCCTCCGCCCGGCCCAGGAGACCATTGCCTGGGCCGATCACCTGGTGATCCTCTATCCCCTCTGGCTCGGTGACCTGCCGGCCCTGTTCAAGGGTTTCCTCGAGCAAGTGCTGCGCCCGGATTTCGCCTTCACGAGGACCGCGCCGGACAGGCCGGCAAAGCAACGGCTCACGGGCCGCAGCGCCCGGGTGGTAGTCACCATGGGCATGCCGGCCTTCGCCTATCGCTGGTTCTACCGCGCCCACAGCCTGAAGAACCTGGAACGCAATGTCCTGAAGTTCTGCGGCATCGGGCCGGTACGCAGCAGCCTGATCGGCCTGGTGGAAGCGGGTGACGGGCGGCGGCGGGCGAGGTGGCTGGTGAAGATGCGTGATATGGGGAAGGCGGGACGGTAGTTGCACGCCTTGACCGGATCGATCGATGAACGTATCGTAATACCATAACCGTATCGATGAGGATTGCCGGTATGACGGCTGTTACTGTATCCCCCAAATTCCAGGTCGTGATCCCCAAGGAGGTCCGGGAATCCATGGGTATATTCTCGGGCCAGAAAATCCAGATTCTGACCTACCAGAACCGTATCGAACTCATACCCTTGAAACCCATGAGCGAAATGAAGGGCTTTCTGAAGGGCATCGATACCAAGGTCAAAAGGGATAAAGATCGCGTATGAATGTGGTCGATTCATCCGCGTGGCTGTCGTATTTCGCCGGGGACAGAAACGCTGCCATTTTTGCAGGGGCGATTGAGGACCTTGATCGATTGCTGGTGCCCGGCATCATTCTCACCGAGGTGTTCAAAAACGTGCTTCGACAACGTGATGAAGAGGCGGCATTAACCGTTATCGCACATATCAAGCAGGGCAGGGTGATTTCACTCGATTCCGAACTGGCGATCGACGCCGCCAACTATGGTGTACTTCACAAGCTTCCGCTTGCGGATAGCATTATTTTTGCCACAGCCCGGAAGTACGACGCCACAGTCTGGACACAGGATGTCGATTTCAAGGGGTTGGCCAATGTCAATTACCATCCAAAATCGAAAAGCACCTGACACGAACCCTGGATGCCGGCCTTCGCCGGCATGACGGATCATTGTTGCAATGGCCCAAGGAACCCGTACCCTGTGTCGATGGAGCTCCGCTTCACCAAGATGCACGGCCTGGGCAATGACTTCGTGGTCATCGATGGTGTGCGCCAGTCCGTCGACCTGGGCGCAGAGCAGGTGCGTTTCCTGGCCGATCGCCGCCTCGGCATCGGCTGTGACCAGGTGCTGGTGGTGGAGCCGGCACAAGATCCGCAGGCCGTCTTCCGCTACCGCATATTCAACGCCGACGGCGGTGAGGTGGAGCAGTGCGGCAACGGCGCGCGCTGCTTCGCCCGCTTCGTGCGCGACCAGGGACTGACCGAGCTCGATATCATTCCGGTGGAGACCCGTGCCGGGCTCATCGAGCTGCAATTGCAGGCCGACGGCCAGGTGCGGGTGAATATGGGCCTGCCCCGTTTCGAGCCCGCCGACATCCCCTTCGACGCACCACAACGCGCCGCCCATTATGCCTTGGGCCTGAACGGCAAGTCGCTGGACATCGGCGCCGTGTCCATGGGCAATCCCCATGCCGTGCTGCAGGTGCCCGAGCTGGACCATGCCCACGTGGAGGAACTCGGCCCCTGGATCGAAACCCATGCGCGCTTTCCGAACCGCGTCAACGTGGGTTTCATGCAGGTGCTGGATCGCGGCCACATCCGCCTGCGCGTGTTCGAACGCGGCGCCGGCGAGACCCTGGCCTGCGGCACCGGCGCCTGCGCCGCCGTGGCGGTGGGCATCGACCAGGGCGTGCTGGATCGCGAGGTGGACGTCACGCTGCCGGGCGGACATCTTGTGGTAAGCTGGGCCGCAGATGACCAGCCCGTGATGATGACGGGTCCCGCCACCACCGTTTTCGAGGGACGCATTGCCTTATGACCACATCCGCCGAAGCCGGGAAAAAACCTGTCATGCCCCCTACCGCCACCCAGGTGGCCGAATACCTGCGCGAACATCCCGAGTTCTTCAACGAGCAAACGGAACTGGTTGCCGAGTTACGCATCCCCTGATCCTGGACCTGATCAAGGCCGGCAGTCTGGAGCAGGTCATCGACACCCTCAATGACCACCTGCGCGGCGAGTTCAAGGCCGACACCCTCAGCCTGCTGCTCTACGACATGGACCAGAATCGGGCACGCGAGTGCGGTATCCTGCCCATCGCCCGCGACGACGCGGCCCTGGAACATTTCGAGAGCTTCCACAAGTCCGGCCGCCCCCTGTGCGGGCGCCTGAAGCAGGCCCAGCTGGAATTCCTGTTCGGCGACCAGGCCCCGGCGGTGGGGTCCGCCGCCCTGGTACCCATCGGCCGCGATGCCCACCAGGGCATGCTCGCCATCGGCAGCAGCGAGGCCAACCGCTTTCATCCCGGCATGGGCACCCTGTTCCTGAGTCACCTCGGCGAACTGATCAGCGCCGTGCTGGAGCCCCACCTGCCGCGGACGTCCGGCTGAAGGATCGCATGGAGCCGGAGGCCCATGAGTGGGTGGCGCGCTTTCTCGACCACCTGGACCATGAGCGCCGCTACTCGCAGCATACCCTGCGCAATTACCGGCGCGACCTGGAACAGGTAATGGCCTATTGTGGCCGGCAGGGTATCGCCCGCTGGTCCGATCTCGACAGCCACCAGGTGCGCGCCCTGGCCGCCGAGGGTTTCCGCCAGGGCCTGGCGGGCACCAGCCTGCAGCGCCGGCTCTCGGCCCTGCGAAGCCTGTACCGTTTTCTCCTCCGCGAAGGCCTGGCGCGCGCCAACCCCGCCGCCGACATCCGCGCCCCCAAGAGCCCGCGCACCCTGCCCGATGCCCTGGATGTGGACCGCATGGGCCAGCTGCTGGACGGCCAGGCCAGCGAACCCCTGGAGGTGCGCGACCTCGCCATGTTCGAGCTGCTCTATTCCTCGGGCCTGCGCCTGGCGGAACTGGTGTCCCTGGACCTGCACGATATCGATCGCCAGGCCGGCAGCATGACCGTCACCGGCAAGGGTTCGCGCACCCGCACCCTGCCCGTGGGCCGCAAGGCGCTGGCGGCCCTGGAGGCCTGGCTGCGGGAGCGCCCGGCCTTGGCGAAGCCGGAGGAACAGGCCCTGTTCGTCAATCGCCGCGGCACACGCCTCAGCGGCCAGTCGGTGGAAAAACGCCTCGATCGCTGGACCCGGCGCCTGGGCCTGCCCAAGACCCACCCCCACGCCCTGCGCCATTCCTTCGCCAGCCACCTGCTGGAATCCAGCGGCGACCTGCGCGCCGTGCAGGAACTGCTCGGCCACGCCAACATCAGCACCACCCAGGTGTACACCCACCTGGATTTCCAGCACCTGGCGCAGGTCTACGACCAGGCGCACCCGCGCGCGAAGCGCAAGAAGGAATGATGTGCGCCTTTGCGGTAAAACGCCATGAGCCCTGGACCTGAAGGCCCACTCCACTGGCAGG
The DNA here is from genome assembly GCA_020201295.1 of Lysobacteraceae bacterium. Lineage (GTDB taxonomy): Bacteria > Pseudomonadota > Gammaproteobacteria > DSM-19610 > DSM-19610 > JAIVHA01. The sequence continues at coordinate 4,978 of JAIVHA010000214.1, forward strand.
AGTCCGACCCCCGGGTGAGCCAGGCTCAGGATGCCAGCGAAGGCTGAGCCAGGTCCGGCTCCAGAAACGGCTTGCGGTTGCTCACCCGCAGCAGGGTCCAGTAGCCGAAGGCGTTCACCGGCACCTGCTCGTCGATCTCCAGCCCGGTGTCGCGGGAAAATTTTTCCAGGCAGAAATCGGGATGAAAGCCCACCATGCCCGACAGGGGCGCCAGCAGGCGCTCGACGCGGCCGATGAAGGGATGGGTGTTGCGGAAGTGGTTGACGATGAACAGCTCTCCCCCGGGACGGCAGACGCGACGCATCTCCGCCACCAGCCGCGCCGGCGAGGGCACCACCGACGCCACATACATGGCGACCACCTTGTCGAAACTGTTGTCGGCAAAGCCCAGCTGCTCGGCATCCATGCGCGCCAGCAAGGTCTGCTTGTCCGCGCCCTCACGGCGCAGGCGCGCCTGGGCCCCATTCAACATGTCCTGGGAAATATCGATCCCCACCACCTGCACGCTGTCAGGGTAGGAGGGCAGGGACAGGCCCGTGCCGACCCCCACCTCCAGGATGCGCTGGCCCGGCTGGCAATCGAGCTTGTCGATGGCCATGCGCCGCCCCGGCTCGAACAGGCGCCCGAAGCAGGTATCGTAAATCTTCGCATAGCGGCGATAGGTCTTCTCGATCACCTGGCGTTCCATATATGGCGGTTCCCCGTATGAAAAATGAATCACTGGCTCGTGATAAGGATAGGCCATGACTGTGGCATAAAGTGCCCACGGGCAACAGGGGGGCAATGGCGAGGCGCCCCGTATTTGTACGGGCGACCGGCCGGTCGCCCCTACCGCGCCGCCGGGTCCAGCAGGCTGATCCAATGCACCACCGGCACGCCGGCCTCGCGGGCCAGGTGCAGCTGACAACCGATGTTGGCGGTGGCGATCAGGGCCGGCCGTTGTTCCTGCAGATGGGTCAGGCGATTTTCCAGCAGGCGCGCGGACAGTTCCGGCTGCAACAGGGAATAGGTGCCGGCGGAGCCACAGCAGAGATGGCTGTCCCGCACCGGCACCAGCTCATGGCCCAGCCGGGTCAGCAGGCCTTCCACCACACCCTTGAGCTGCTGGCCATGTTGCAGGCTGCAGGGGGAATGGAAGGCAATACGTTGCGGGTCCGATGCGGCAAAGGCGTCCAGCGATTCCAGTGCCAGCACCTCGCACAGGTCCCGGGCCAGGGCCGAGATACGCGCCGCCTTGTCCGCGTAGGCGGCGTCGTGGCGCAGCTCGTGGCCATACTCCTTTACCAGGGTGCCGCAGCCGCTGGCGGTAATGACGATGGCCTCGGCCCCGGCTTCCACCGCGGGCCACCAGGCATCGATGTTGCGACGCATGGCCCGATGCGCCGCCTCGGTGGCACCGAGGTGGGCATCGAGGGCCCCGCAACAGCCGGCACGGGGCGCGGCTACCAACTCTATGCCCAGGCGATCCAGCACCCGTGCCGTGGCGGCATTGATGTCCGGCGCCAGGGCCGGCTGCACGCAGCCCTCCAGCAGCAGCATCTTGCGTGCGCGACTGGCGCTCGGCCGCGTTCCCGCCGCGCGGGGCGCGGGCACCCGGCGGCGCAGTCCCGCCGGCATCAGGGGCCGCAGCCACTGGCCGACGCGCAGCGCCGGCGTGAACAGCCAGGGCGCCTGCAGGCCCTTGCGCAGGGCCCAGCGTTGCAGCCGCGACCAGGGTGCGCGCGGCACCCGCTGTTCGATCAGGGCACGACCCAGGTCCACCAGCCGCCCGTAGCGTACCCCGGAGGGGCAGGTGGTCTCGCAGTTGCGGCAGGTCAGGCAACGGTCCAGGTGACGGCGGGTGACATCAGTCACCTGCGCGCCTTCCAACATCTGCTTCATTAGATAGATACGGCCGCGCGGGCCGTCGAGCTCATCGCCCAGCAGCTGGTAGGTGGGACAGGTGGCGTTGCAGAAGCCACAGTGCACGCAGCTGCGCAGGATCGAGTCCGCCTCCTGGCCCTGCGGGGTATCCCTGATGAAATCGGCAAGTCGGGTCTGCATTGTTCAGAGTTCCGCGTACAGACGGCCGGGGTTGAACAGGCGCTGGGGATCCAGGGCCTGCTTGACCCGGCGATGCAGGGCCAGCAAGGGCGCGGGCAGGGGCTGGAAAACCTCGCCACGGCCATCATGGTGACGGAACAGGGTGGCGTGGCCGCCGGCCCGCGCCACCCGTTCCCGCAGCTCATCCGCGCCAAGGTCACCGATGACCCAGCGCTGGGCACCGCCCCAGTCCAACAGGCCCTCGTCCTGCAGGGGGGTGGCCGGCGGCAGGGACAGGCGCCACAGGGGACCCGGCTGCCCGAAAAAGGACAGACGCTGTTCCTTGAGGTCGGCCCAGAAGGACGGACCCGGCCCCAGCGCCTCCCCCCCCAGCTGCTGGCGGGTCTCGGCCAGGGTCTGCTCGCCGCCCCCGAGCCGTACATACAGGCGGCCATCGCTGTGACACAGGCCGGTGATGGGCAGGGCCTGGCGCGACCACCGGGTCATGCGCTCCAGGCCCTGGGGCGCGCTGAGCTCCTGCACCAGGGTAAGCTCGCCCGGTGGACGGGGCAGCACCTTGAGGGACACTTCCAGCAACACCCCGAGGGTGCCCTGGGCGCCGGCCATCAACCGTGACACATCGTAGCCGGCTACGTTCTTCATCACCCGGCCGCCGAAGTCGAGGCGTTCGCCGCGCCCGTTGATGAGCTGTACGC
>JAIVHA010000215.1 GCA_020201295.1 Lysobacteraceae bacterium
GGCCTGGAGGTCAAGCCGCGCAGCAGCGATGTCCAGGAACCCATTGGCTACTGGGTCTACCTGCCCGCCATGGCCTCCGGGGAGGCCAGACGCGTGGCGGCCGCCCTGACGCGCCAGGGGGTCTCCGATTACTTCATCGGCAAGCAGAACTACATCTCCCTCGGCGCCTTCTCGGCCAAGCCTGCCGCCGAGGAGCGCCGCCGGCAGATCGCGGCCCTGGGTTACGAACCACGGCTGGACCCGCGTTTCCGCACCCGCACGGCCTTCTGGCTGGACGTGCTGGAGTCGGCCGCGGCGCCGGTGCCGGAAGAGCGCTGGGCGGAGATCCAGGCCCGTTACCCAGAGGCCTGGCGCCAGTCGCTAAGCTGCGAATGAATTGCCGTGCCTGGCCCGATTGCCTACAATCAGCCGATCCTTTTTGCCGACATAGCACAACTGGTAGTGCAACTGATTTGTAATCAGTAGGTTCCGGGTTCAAGTCCTGGTGTCGGCACCATCTTCCCCGGGCGGAGGCGCACCGAGCAAATTACTGACCTCCTGTCCGCCTGGTTCCCATGCTCGCTTCCTGAATCCTGATTCCTCGTCCAGGAACTGTGATCCGGATCACAAAACCGCTGGATTCCCCTCAGTAAATGTGACCTGGATCCCGATAACCTCCTGCAAATTTCGACCCTGGCCCCTTTGGCTTGGGTCCAGGGGGGAGTATGGACAGACAGTCACGGCGCGGGCCAGACGGCTCGCCGCGCCAGGAGCGGCGCAATCCCACCCAGGGCTCTGCCCTGGCCCGGGTGAGCCTGGCGCACACGGAGGCGGACCTGATGGCCGCCTACGAATTGGTGTATCTGCGTTATCTCAAGGAGGGCTACCAGGCCCCCACGCCGGGCAAGCTGCGCTTCATCGCCCATTGTTGCCTGCCTACGTCCCACACCTTCGTGGCCAAGATCCATGGGCAGGTGGTGGCCACTCTGAGCCTGATCGGCGACCACGTGCTGGGTTTGCCGCTGGAAAAGGAGTACCCGGAAGCGATCGCCCGTTTGCGTGCCCAGGGGGATGTGCTCGCCGAGGTCTCCTGCCTGGCTACTCGCCGATTCGGGGATCGCGGGGTGCTGATGCGCCTGATGCGTACCATGTACGCCTACGCCCGTTACCAACTCGGTACCAGCGCCTGTTGTATCGCGGTGCATCCGCGCCAGCGCCGTTTCTACGAGCGCGTGCTGCTGTTCGAGGCTATCGGGAATGAACGCCGCTACCAGGCCGCGGGCCAGGCACCAGCCGTTGCCTTGCGCATGGACCTGCGCGATTGCGAGGCGCGTATGGCCCAGGCCCACACGGACGGCCTGGTGGGACGGTTTTTCAGTGCCGATTGCGACGACTATGCCGCCATGGCCAGCGAGCTGGCCCAGGTGGAGCGTGAGGCCTTGCGGGCGCGCTATGTCTTCACCCGCTATCAGCTGCAACGCCACCCGGTTACGGAGCAGGATCAGGCGGCCATTATCAGGGCCTATCGTGGTTGTTTTGACCTGCCAGGGACGCTGGCAGCCGGAGAATGATCCGGCGCCTGCTGCCCACCGGCCGCCACCCCTTGAAATTGTCCCCGGTCACCCTCATCCATTAGAACGCACCGCCAGCCGGTGCGTTTTTTCATTGTGGGCGGGGAGGGCTTCATGCGGGACGAAAGGGATGATCCGGTAAACGAGGCGGATGAGAATGACGTGGCCACCAGTGGCACGGAACTGGTGTTATCCAACGAACTATTGCCCACTACCCTGTACCTGTTACCGGTCGTGGAGCGGCCCTTTTTTCCGGCCCAGAACATACCTGTACTCATGAACGACGGCCCCTGGATGGAGACCATGCAGGCGATCGGTAATGCCCCCCAGCATGTGGCGGGCCTTGTGCTGGTGAATAACGATGATGCCGAACAGGCCTCCATCGATGATTTCCAGGTTATCGGCACGGCAGTGCGTGTCCACCAACCCATGCGCAACGCCGGCAAGATCCAGTTCATTGCCGAGGGCTTGCGCCGCTTCCGCATCGTACGCTGGCTGTCGCGTCGCGCGCCCTACCTGGTACAGGTGGAATACCCCGAGGATGTGCCCGGCCCCGATGATGAATTGCGTGCCTACGCCATCGCCATCTTCAATACCCTGAAGGAATTGATGCCCCTCAATCCACTGTACAGCGAGGAACTGAAGTTCTTCCTCAGCCGCTTCAATCCCCATGAATCCTCGGCGCTGACGGATTTCGCCGCCAGCCTGACCACCTCTTCCGCCGCGGATTTGCAGGAGGTGCTGGATACCCTGCCGGTGCTGGAACGCATGCGCCAGGTGCTGGTGCTCATCAAGAAGGAGCTGGAGGTCGCCCGCCTGCAGAGCCATATCCACCGCCAGGTGGAAGAGAAGATGACCGAACAGCAGCGCAACTTTTTCCTGCGCGAGCAGCTCAAGGCCATCCAGCAGGAACTGGGCCTGGCCAAGGATGACCGTACCGCGGACCTGGAGCGGTTCCAGGAGCGCATCGATGCCCTGACCCTGCCCGAGGCGGTGGCGGCGCGCATCGGCGACGAGATGCAAAAGCTCTCGGTGCTGGAATCCGGCTCACCGGAATATGCCGTCACCCGCAACTACCTGGACCTGGCCACCGACCTGCCCTGGGGGCGGCTGTCCGCTGACAATCTGGACCTGGAGCGCGCGCGCAAGACCCTCGACCGGGACCATGACGGGCTCGAGGACGTGAAGGCACGCATTCTCGAATTTCTTGCCGTAGGTAATCTCAAGGGCGAGGTGGCCGGTTCCATCCTGTTGCTGGTGGGGCCGCCGGGCGTGGGCAAGACCTCCATCGGGCGTTCCGTGGCCGACACCCTGGGGCGGGCCTTCTATCGCTTCAGCCTGGGTGGCATGCGTGACGAGGCGGAGATCAAGGGTCACCGGCGTACCTATATCGGGGCCATGCCGGGCAAGTTCCTGCAGGCCATCCGCGAGGCGGGTGTGTCCAACCCCGTCATCATGCTCGACGAAATCGACAAGATCGGCGCCTCCTTCAGCGGCGATCCCGCCTCGGCCCTGCTGGAGGTGCTGGATCCGGAACAGAACCAGGAGTTCCTGGATCACTACCTGGACCTGCGCTTCGACCTGTCCCGGGTACTGTTCATCTGTACCGCCAATCAGCTGGACACCATCCCGGCACCGTTGCTCGACCGCATGGAGGTGATCCGGCTGTCCGGTTATATCACCGAGGAGAAGATGGCCATCGCCCGCCATCACCTCTGGCCCAGGCTGCTGGCGCGCAGCGGCCTGGCACGCTCCGGGGTGCGGATCACCGACGGGGCCCTCCGTGCCGTGGCCGAGGGCTACGCCCGCGAGGCCGGGGTGCGTACCCTGGAAAAACGCCTGGGACAGATCCTGCGCAAGGTGGCGGTCCAGGTCGTCGGGGGTGCCAGCCGGAAGATGAGTATCGGCGTGCGCCAGGTGCAGGAATACCTGGGCAAGCCCGTGTTCGGCAAGGACAAGCCCTTTGCCGGCAAGGGCGTGGTCACCGGCCTGGCCTGGACCGCCATGGGCGGCGTTACCCTGAATATCGAGGCGACCCTGGTGCACAGTGCCAACCGGGGATTTCGCCACACCGGTCAACTGGGTGACGTGATGCGCGAATCGGCGGAAATCGCCTACAGCTATATTGCCGCGCACCTGAAGGCCTTCCAGGGTGACCCGGCCTTTTTTGACAAGGCCTTCGTGCACCTCCACGTGCCGGAGGGCGCCACGCCCAAGGACGGTCCGAGCGCCGGCATCACCATGGCCAGTGCCCTGTTGTCACTGGCGCGCGGTGAGCGTATCCGGCCGCACCTGGCCATGACCGGGGAGTTGACCCTTACCGGCCGGGTGCTGCCGGTCGGCGGTATTCGTGAAAAGGTCATTGCCGCGCGCCGCAGCCGGGTCCATGAACTCATTCTGCCGGAGGCCAATCGGGGGGATTTCGAGGAGCTGCCGGACTACATTCGCGAGGGGCTGACGGTACATTTTGCCAGCCGCTATCCGCAGGTGGTGGATATCCTGTTTGGCGATTGAACGTGTGCGGAGCAGGCCGCATACCTGCTGGCGGGACGCCGTAAATACATCCCTGTAGGCTTGACGGCCGCCTGCTGCGCAGGTCCAGGGTTCGCCAACACCGTTCGAACCCGTTCGGCGGGTCCGATGTCCGCAGGACATCGGACTGCTTCCGCCTCACCCGCCTCCACCACCACTACGTTGCCGACATGCTGCTGGCGCATCAGTCGGGCCGCGGCCATGATGCTTTCCTCACGCCGCACCACGGTCACGACACGGCTGCAGAGTTTTCCCACGGACATGGTCATTTTCCTCGTTGCTTGACTGCTGGGCATCATATTCCCCCATGGGGTGGGATATGTTATTGCGCTGGATCATTTTTTTCTTCCCCCGGGGTGGCCGGGCCGGGGTCTCAAGGAGTCGCTTACCGGGCCGATAAGCTCTCGAACCACTTCTAAAATGATCCGGCCGGGCGCGCCCCCTGCTGGTACAGGGGCCTATCGCATGATGCGAGCGAAATTCACCGACCTGATCGACGAATGCCGGCAGATGGTGACCAGTCACCTGATGCCGTTGTTCTCGAACCTGTTCGAAAATGCCGACGTGGTCCTCCTCGAGTTTGCCGAAAAGGCGGAAAGCAACGTCGCCCAGCAGCGCTTTTTCGAAGCCATGAAGGAAATCCAGGTGAAACGCACCGCGTTGGAGCAGGTGTTCCTGGAGGAGTTGTTGCTGTGCTTCCGGCGCTTCAAGGATTCCTCCCATGTCGGTGTTTCAACCCAGGGCATCATCGTTACGGAAGAAAGCGAGGATTTCGCGCTGGTGGACAAGGATAC
>JAIVHA010000216.1 GCA_020201295.1 Lysobacteraceae bacterium
ATCGGTGCTGCCGTCGCGCTCGCTGCGCACCCAACGCACCAAGCCCAACCGTGTCGCGCTCTGTCCTTCGGCGGGCCCCGCGGCCAGTATCTCCCCCACCGCCACCTCGCCCGGGGCGGCCCGCGGCCAGGACAGACGCATGCCTTGCTCGCTGCTGTCCACCACCCGCAGGGAATGGCCGGGTCCGGCGTCCTGTGCGCCACGCAGCAGGTACTCGTGGACGGCGGCCAGGCCCATCACCACCTCCAGCGTCCGGTCATCGGCCTGCCGCGGGGCACGCCGGGCATCTCCCTGGCCCACCTCCGGAAGCAGGATGCGCAACAGGACCGCCTCGACGGCCTGACCGCGCTGCTCGCTGGCCATGGCCAGCAGTTGCCGGTGCATGGCATCCAGCGCCGGCTGCAGGTCCACCCGATAGGGTTCATCGGCCTCCACGGCGGAGTCCAGGCGCACGCACAGGCGGGGCGGGCTATCGCTTTGCAAATCGAGCAGGCACTGGCCCTCGCCCTTGCCGTTCCACTGCGCGCCCGGGAGGATGCGCACCAGGGCGGCGTAGCGCAACAGGGTGCGATGATAGTGGTCGGCCATGCCGTCGGGTAAATGAAAGGGATCGCACAGGGACAGCAGCAGGGCCGCGTGATAATGGCCGCTCAGGTTCACGCCGCTGGCGTCCGCTGGCACCTCCAGCCAGCCCCGGGCACGCACCAGGCGATAGAGCTGATGCATTTCAAGGAAGACGAAGGGCGGCACCGGGCGGTGATAGCGATAGCTGTGCACCAGGGCCAGGGCCAGTTGCTCCATGGCCCCCTGCAGGCCGCGCAGCAGGGCATCCGCCTGCTTGCCCGTTTCCCGGTGCAAGGCCCTGACCACGATCTTGTAACCGCCGGCCAGGGCCAGGCACAGGCGTTCCAGGCCTTCGATGGCCTGCACCCGTTCCGCCTTGCCCATGGGCAGCTGGCGCAGGCCGGCGGGGCCACCGGTCATGAACAGTTTGCGTACCGTGACCCGGTAGGCGTCCAGCAATGCCAGGCGCTCCAGGGGTGGCACGCGCTGCTCATTGAGGGGTTCGAGGGCGTCGCTGACCAGCCGCACCGATTCCAGCAGGTTCATGATCGGCAGTTCGTCGAGCATGCGCTGCAGGCGACGCGGATTGCGCTCGACGGTGGGGTCGGCCAGATCGTGCTGTTCGGGGGTGGTAAGGATGAGGCTCATGCGAAACTCATGGGATCCCACTACTCTATCAAGTTGATAATTACGGATACCCGTTCACACCGCATGCGGACGCCTGGCAGCCTTGATGGCCACGGAAGCACATGGAATGACACGGAAAATAGTTACGTCGTACTGCAAGGCGCCCGTAGGAGCGGCCTCTGGCCGCGAATGCCCGGCGTACCACACAGGGTTCGCGGCCAGAGGCCGCTCCTACGGGTGGCTTCCATTGGCAGCAATGCAATCTTTCCGTGTGCTTCCGGGGCCATGACCATACGTAAATTTCAGGTTGAAGGAGTACTACCATCCAGCTTCATGAACGAAGCGATAGGCATCGCCCACCCGCGCCAGGCCCATGGACTGCAGCCAGTTGGCCAGTTGCGGCTGGCGTGGAGTGAGCAGGCTTTCCGTGCGATAGCCCGCGGCGCTGGTCGACAACTGGCCGCGCAGTTCCAGGTCGGGTCCAGCGGCCTGGTAATGGCCCTGGATGCCCGCACCCTCGTCAGCGGTTTGCAGTTCCACCTCGGCCGCGCCGATGACGAAGGGCATGGGGCTGGTGAGCGCGGCCTCGAGCCAACGGATCTGGCCGTGCGCGGCTACCGGCAGGCCCTGGCGCAGGTGCAAGCTGACGGCATCGAGCACCAGATCGCCGGCCAGACCCGGCTGCATGGGCAACAGCGGGCCGATGCGCCGGGCGGCCAGCTTGCCCGACAGCTCGCGCAATTCCAGCCGCCCGCCGGGGCCGATGGCCAGCCGGCCGATGGCGGCGCCGTCGGCATCGCGGAAGGACAGGTCCCAGGCCAGGCGGCCACGCAGCAGGGCCGTGGGTGCGAAGGACCAGTTCGGATTGCCCAGACTGAGGCCCGACACCACCAGCTGCAGGGCCGCGCCGCGCCACAGGCTGCCGGTCTCGCCCTGCAGGTGTAGCGGCACACCGGCCTCCCGGGCACCCTGCACCAGCGGCGCCAGGGGCAGGGTCGCCAGCAGCCAGCCCAGGTAGGCCAGCACCGCGTACAGCCACCACCCGGCGCTCACCCTCAACCGGCCGCCTCCAGGGTCAGCTGGGCATGCACCCGGCCCGCCTCCGGCTGCCGCTCCAGGGTGATGAGCTTCACCTGCACCTGGAATTCCCGGTCCAGCCTGCCGAGCCATTCCACCAGGGCATCGAAGGGCACGCCCTCGAACCAGACCCGCACCGCCAGGGCGCCGTCGGGGCGCACCCGGCGCAGGACATTGCCCAGCCCGGCCTCGCGGGCGGAACCGTCCACCACCGCCAGCAGGGAGCGGTCCCCCAGGCCCGCCCCCTGGGCGCCGCCCGCCGCCTGCAGCTGCTGGATACGGGCGGTGGTCTGCTGCATCCACACCAGCTCGGCGCGCTGCTGTTCCACCCGGCTGGCCCGCTCCCCGTAGGCGGACAGCAGGGGATCGGCCACCAGCGCATACCCGAGCAGCAGGCCCAGCAGCAGGCCACCGGCCAGCACCAGGCGCCGTTCGCGCGGTTCCAGTCCGTCCAGCCAGTCGCGCATCACGAGCCGGTCCCTCCCGCGATGCGCAGGCGGCTTTTCACCCGCTGGTCAGCGTCCGCCGTGGCCGACTGGATCTCGACCACCAGCCCGCCGGCCTGGGCCAGTTGCTGCTTGAGCTGGTCCAGCACCTGCAGGTTCGCCACCGTGAGTTCGAGGTCCAGGGTGCCGTCGCGGAAATTGGCACCCTGCAGCTCCAGGCCGCCGGTGCCGCGCAGCACCGAGCCGGCCTGCCCCAGCAGGGCGAGGAAACCCGCCTGGCCGCCGCCGGCGCCGCGCTCCAGGGCCGCCAGCCGCTGTTGCAGCTGGGCGCGCGGATTCACCATGCGGGTGGCCCCGGGCAGGGCCTGGCGGAACAGCTCCACGGTGGCGACCTCCAGCCGGGCCTGTTCCTGGCCCAGGCGGTGATAGTCGATGCCCAGGTAGACGATGTCCAGCACCAGGCCGGCCACCAGCAGGGCGGCCGTGGCGCGCCAGGGCCGCCACAGGCGACTGAACTGTTCGGAGCGGCTGTAGCGCCCCTGCAGCAGGTTGAGGGGCGGGCCGTCGGCCAGGCGGTCCGCCATGACCAGCAGGGGATCGCGGGGCTCGGCCTCGCGCAGTTCAAATCCTGCCTGCGCCAGTTCCGGGGCCGGGTCGCCAAGGACCCGCAGGGGCGGTACCTCCTGCTCCCGCCACTGGCGCAGCAGCAACGGCAGGTTGGCGCGCTCGCAGCCGAAGCCTTCCAGCGCGCCGGTGCGCACGGCGGCCTGCTCCTGGCGCAGCAGCAGGGTCCACTGGCCCTCCTCCAGGGGCAGGGCCAGAACCTCGGGCAGCAGGACGTCGGGCTGCAGGCCGGCGGCGGCGCAGGTCTCCAGCCAGGCATCCATGCGCGCCCGGGCCACCACGGCCACGGGGTGGTCCTCGCCCCGCACGGGGCCGAGGGCAAAGTGCAGTTCGTCGAGATTGCCCGCAAGCTGCTCTTCCAGGGCAAAGGGCACCGCCTTCAGGATCCGCTGGCGGTTACGGCTCGGCACCCGCGCCTGGGTCAGCAGCAGCTCGGTGGCAGGCACCAGCAACAGCACCCGGCGGCCGGCGGCCAGGGCGGCGGCCTCCTCCAGGCGACCCGCGCGCACCCCCTCCGGGGTGGCGCCGCCGGCATCGAACGCCAGCCAGCGCACCGTGTGCAGGTCCGGGTCGGTCGCCTCTATCAACAGGGTGTTACGCATCTTGCCATCCGGCAACAAAGAACGGTGTCATCGTAGCGGAAATCCCCCGGGGCGGAAAGGAACCCCGCGCTCCCTGCAGGAGCGGTCTTGGCCGCGAACGGATTTGGCACGACGGTTCGCGGCTGGCGCCGCTCCTACAACAGGGGCAGGACGCGGTTGCGGGCCACCAGCCGCACCTGGTGGTCGGGAGTGCGCTGCAGCAGGCTGCTCAACCATACCTCCGCATCGCCCACGGCCACCTGGCCCTGCAGGCGGAAATACTCGCTGCGCAGGGT
>JAIVHA010000065.1 GCA_020201295.1 Lysobacteraceae bacterium
GTTGTAGTGTCGACTCCATTGGTGTAATTCGCTATTTTCCATGTCTCTCTGCCTAACAGTGTGTATCTGGGGTGTTAACGCGTTTGAACACGTGAAAATCCCACATATCCTGCTCCCCGGCTGACTCGTGTGTTTTCTGCCATTTGATCAAACGCTACTGCCAAGTCCGTGTAATATCAAGGATATTTACACGGCGCCTCCTGTGCCCCGCAGTTGCCACCATGCCACTGTTCCGTGGATAGGCCTTAATTCCCAGCCTTTCCTTGAAATACTTTAACTGCGGTACCTGCAATAATAATCGCAACGTCCAGCTTCCATTACCAAAGGCGATCCACTAGACCCCCTCCACATCCATCCCATGCACCGCCAACCACTGCTTGCGCCGCTCGAAGTCGGGCAAGGCGCGTTCCAAGCGCTGCCAGAACTCGGGGGTGTGGTGAGGGATGTGCAAATGCACCAGCTCGTGGATCACCACGTACTCGGCGATGAGTCGTGGGAGCAGGATGGTCTTCCAATGGAAGTAGAGGCAGTCGCCCCTGCCGCAGGAGCTCCAGCGGATGAAATGGGTCCGGCCCTCCGCGGCCAGGTCCTGGCGTAGCCGGAACCGCCCTCCCACCAGTCGGAGTGGGTTCCTGGTCCTGTACCAGTTTCAGCCAGCACCAGGGCGTTGCGTTTATTGCGATTTTCGAATATTGCGTTTACCATGGGTGCAAACCACAAGACCGCCGCCGTACGGCAAGCATTATCCAGCCTGGAGAATACCGATGCGCGCGACCGACCGACTACCCGATGCCGAAACCACGGCGCTCGCCCGCGCCAGCGCCACTGAACTGAGCAAGCTGCTGGCCCGCATCCCCGTGGCCGACCGTGCCCGTGTGCAACTGGATGGGACGGACCTCATTCTGCCCCGTGATGTTCTGGCCCTGCTGCGCGATATCCTCACCGAGATGGCGCAGGGCAATGCCGTCACCATCGTGCCCACCCATGCCGAGCCCAAGCGCCCCGACCCGTCGACCGGGACAGACTGATTCGTGCGGTGGCGAGCTCCACCGCCATCGAGGCGGGTGAGTCCACTGAGGCAATCGAACAACGCTTGAAATCAGGGCGTCCCCGTTTCAGGAATCTCAAGCTCGCCTGATCAGGATTTGCGTTGCTGTGCTATTTCCAGGAGGGGGTGACGACTGGCGTTGACCAAGAAAAATCGGCCATTTCTTGTACCCTATGCCACCATAGTTTGGCCAAAGTGGCCAAACTATGGTGGCAAGAACAATTACATAACGTACTGAATTTAATGGTGGGCCCACCAGGACTCGAACCTGGGACCAAGGGATTATGAGTCCCCTGCTCTAACCAACTGAGCTATAGGCCCATGAGGGTTGGCCGCTGGCCGGCCGTACAAAACCGCGCCACCAGGACGGCGGCGCGGGCGGGGCTTACTCGATTTCCAGGAAGCTGCGCAGCTGCTCGGAACGGCTGGGATGGCGCAGCTTGCGCAGCGCCTTGGCCTCGATCTGGCGGATGCGCTCGCGGGTGACGTCGAACTGCTTGCCCACCTCTTCCAGGGTATGGTCGGTGTTCATGTCGATGCCGAAGCGCATGCGCAGCACCTTGGCCTCGCGCGGGGTGAGGCCGGACAGCACCATCTGGGTGGCTTCCCGGAGGCCTTCCACGGAGGCGGAATCCACCGGCGAGAGGATGTTCTGGTCCTCGATGAAATCACCAAGATGCGAATCCTCATCGTCGCCGATAGGCGTTTCCATGGAGATGGGTTCCTTGGCGATCTTGAGCACCTTGCGTACCTTGTCTTCCGGCAGGTCCATGCGCTCGGCCAGTTCCTCCGGGGTCGGTTCGCGGCCCATTTCCTGCAGCATCTGCCGGCTGATGCGGTTCAGCTTGTTGATGGTCTCGATCATGTGCACCGGGATGCGGATGGTGCGCGCCTGGTCCGCGATGGAGCGGGTGATGGCCTGGCGAATCCACCAGGTCGCATAGGTCGAGAACTTGTAGCCGCGCCGGTATTCGAACTTGTCCACCGCCTTCATCAGGCCGATGTTGCCTTCCTGGATCAGGTCGAGGAACTGCAGGCCGCGGTTGGTGTATTTCTTGGCGATGGAGATCACCAGGCGCAGGTTGGCCTCCACCATTTCCTTCTTGGCGCGGCGGGCCTTGGCCTCGCCGATGGACATGCGGCGGTTGATGTCCTTGATCTCGCTGATGGCCAGGCCACTTTCCGCCTGGATGTTCACCAGGCGGTTCTGGGCGCGCACGATCTCGTCCTTGCACTCGTCCAGCACGACGGAATACTTGTGACCGCCCTTGATCTGTTTCTGCAGCCACTTCGGGTCGGTCTCATTGTCCGGGAAGGAGGTGATGAAATCCTTGCGCGGCATGTGCGCCTTGTGGACGCAGATGCCCATGATGATGCGTTCCTGGCCGCGGATACGGTCCACCGTGTCACGCAGGGCCAGGGTCAGCAGGTCCACCACGCGCGGCGTCAGCTTGAAGCTGAGTAGCACCTCGGACAGTTCGGCGCGCAGCTTCTCCACCCGCGCCGGACTGGGCTTGCCCTTGCCGGCGATGGCGGCTTCGACCTTTTCGTGGCGCTTGCGCAGTTCCACGAAGCGCGCGCGGGCCTCTTCCGGATCCGGGCCGGTGTCGACGGGTGTGGCGTTGTCGTCATCATCGTCGGAGTCGCTGTCGTCGGAGCTGTTGCTCGTTTCCGGCGCCGCGGGCACGGGGTCGTCGAGATTGGGGTCCACGAAGCCGCTGATGACATCGGCCAGTGCGCACCGGGTCGGTGGTGCGGCCGAATTCGCTGTCGACGCTGGCCAGGGCGGCGGCGGCTTCCTCAGCGGCATCGTCATCGGTGGCGACCGTGGTGCCGGTCAGCAACAGGGTGTCGGCATCGGGCGCGATCTCGTGGACCTCGATCCCCATGTCGTTGATCATGGTGATGATGTCTTCGATCTGTTCCGGATCGACAATGTCGTCGGGCAGGTGATCGTTGACCTCGGCATAGGTCAGGTAGCCCTGTTCCTTGCCCTTGGCAATCAGTAACTTCAATTGCGACTGCTTGTCCTGATTCATGTTTCGTCCGGTTTCCGCTGGTGACGCCTTGAGGGGGTGTGTGCTGACCACGCAATGGCAAGAAAAGCAATCCTTCAGTATAGATCAAGCCGGATTGCATGGCTACCACGATGCTCGGGGTGAAATCCCCGTGGCGGGGGCTATGTCTTGCTAAGCAACTGTTCCAACATTACTTTCTCGTCTGCCGTGAGGGTGCGGAGGTGGGCTTCACCGAGCAGCCGCTCCAGTTCCCGTTCCCGGTGCTGCTGGGTAAGACGCTTCAGGGCACCTTCTAGTTCCTGTGCCATGCCGGCCTCGGGCACCTGCAGGCGTGTGGCGGCCAGTTTGTGCAGGTGGCGGCCCTGCTCCCGGTCGCGCCAGTGTTCCAGCAGGGCGCCAGTCGTGAGATGCGGGCGCTCCCGGGTGATTTCAAGGAGTTCACGCAACAGATCCATGCCCGGGCTGTGGTCATCGGCCAGGCCCTCGGGAACCTGAACCGCCTGGCCGAGGGCCGGGTGGTGCAGCAGCAGGCAGATGGCGTGGCGCACCAGGCTGGGGCCACCACTGCTGGCGCGCGGCCGCGGCACGGGGCGCTCCGGCGCGGCGGCAGGGGGCGGTGTGTCGCCGCGCAGCAGGGCGGCAAGGCTGGAGCCCGGCATGCCGGCCAGTTCCCCGAGGCGCTGAATGAGCAGTTGGCGGAAGGCCCCCTCGCGCAGCTGCCGCAGCAGGGGGCGGGCCAGGTCCACCAGCCGGGCGCGGCCGTCCAGGCTGGCCATGTCCACCTGCCCCGTCAGCTGTTCGAACAGGTACTCGGACAGGGGGGTGGCCTCGCGCACACGGCGCTCGAAGGCCTCGCGGCCTTCCTTGCGTACCTGGCTGTCCGGGTCTTCCCCCTCGGGCAGGAACAGGAAGCGTACCTGGCGACCGTCCTGCAATACCGGCAAGGTGTTCTCCAGGGCGCGCCAGGCGGCCTCGCGGCCGGCGCGGTCGCCATCGAAGCAGAACACCACCTCGGGCACGGTGCGGAACAGCCGGTCGAGGTGTTCGCGGGTGGTGGACGTGCCCAGGGTGGCCACGGCATATCCAATGCCGAACTGGGCCAGGGCCGCCACGTCCATGTAGCCTTCCACCACCAGCAGGCGCTCCAGCTTGCGTTCCGCCTTGCGGGCCTCGAACAGGCCGTACAGTTCCTGGCCCTTGTGGAACACGGGGCTTTCCGGGCTGTTGAGGTACTTGGGCTTGTCGTCGCCCAGCACCCGCCCGCCGAAGCCGATCACCCGGCCGCGGCGGTCGCGGATGGGGAACATCACCCGGTCGCGAAAACGGTCATAGGGACTGCCGTCGTCGCGGGTCAGGGTCAGGCCCAGTAGTAGCAGGTCCTGGCGGGTCTGGTGCTCCCGGCCCAGCTCGGCTTCCAGGTTCTCCCAGCCGGGCGGGGCGTAGCCGATGCCGAAACGGGCGGCGATCTCACCGCTCAGGCCGCGCTGCTTCAGATAGGTGACGGCCTTGTGGGCCTGGGGGTGTTCGCGCAACTGGCGGCGAAAATAGTGGTCGGCCTGTTCCAGCAGGGTAAAGAGTCGCCGGCTGTCGTCCGCCGGACGGGCCGCGCCGCCGTCCTCGCGCGGGACCTCCAGGCCCAGGCCGCGGGCCAGTTCCTCGATGGCCTCCACGAACTCCAGGTGCTCGAAGTCCATGAGGAAGCCGATGGCGCTGCCATGGGCGCCGCAGCCAAAACAATGGTAGAACTGCTTGGTCTGGCTGACGGAGAAGGAAGGGGTCTTTTCGCTGTGGAAGGGGCAACAGGCGGTGTAGTCGCGGCCCGCCTTCTTCAATGGCACACGGCCGTCGATGACCTCCACGATGTCCACGCGCGCGAGGAGATCATCGATGAAGGACTGGGGGATTCTGCCGCTCATGGCAGGGCATGGTACGGGCTGGGGGGCGGTCTGTCAGCCGCGCATCAGCCGCCCAGCCGGGCCTTGATGCGGGCACTGACCGCGCCCATGTCGGCGCGGCCCTGCAATTGCGGCTTGAGGATGCCCATCACCTTGCCCATGTCCTTGATACCGGCGGCGCCGGTTTCGCTCACGGCGGCGTCTATCAGGGCATCGATCTCGGTGTCGGACAGGGGTTCCGGGAGGAATTCCTTCAGCACGCCAAGCTCGTATTCTTCCTGCTCGGCCAGGTCCTCGCGGTTGGCCTTGCGGTACTGTTCCAGGGATTCGCGCCGCTGCTTGCACATCTTGTCCAGCACCAGCACGATCTGCTCGTCATCCAGCTCGATGCGCTCGTCCACCTCGCGCTGCTTGATGGCGGCCGTGATCAGCCGTGCGGTGCCCAGGCGGCGCTTGTCGCCACCGCGCATGGCGTCCTTCACGGCTTGCTGGATACGGTCCTTGAGAGGCATTGCAGCGCGTTCCCTTTGCAGGGAATGGCCTAGTACATGCGGGTGCGACGGGAGACGTCGCGAGACATCTTCTTGAGCTGACGCTTCACCGCGGCGGCCTGCTTGCGCTTGCGTTCCTGGGTGGGCTTTTCGTAGAACTCACGACGGCGTACCTCGGCCAGGGTGCCGGCCTTCTCGCAGGAGCGCTTGAAACGGCGCATCGCGACTTCAAAGGGTTCGTTTTCTCGTACACGTACGTTAGGCATGGAGCCTTTCACCTTCAGTTTGGTTTGAGTGAGACCCGCCATTCTATCAGCGTGCGGCGAAAAGACAAAACTTCTTCTTGTGTCCTGCCCCCGGCCCGTTACCATAAGCCCATGCTGGTGCTGGGAATCGAAACCTCCTGCGATGAAACCGGGGTCGCCCTCTACGATGGGGAGCGCGGCCTGCTGGCCCATGCCCTGCACAGCCAGATCGCCCTCCACGCCGAATACGGTGGCGTGGTCCCCGAGCTGGCCTCCCGGGACCATGTGCGCAAGCTGTTACCTCTTATCCATCAAGTGCTTGACGATGCCGGCGTGGCGTCGGGCGACATCGGCGGGGTGGCCTATACCGCCGGCCCGGGGCTGATCGGCGCCCTGCTGGTGGGCTCCGCCCTGGGCCGCAGCCTGGCCTGGTCCTGGGGGGTGCCCGCCGTGGGCGTGCATCACATGGAGGGCCACCTGCTGGCGCCCATGCTGGAGGCGGAGCCGCCGGCCTTCCCCTTCATCGCCCTGCTGGTGTCCGGCGGCCACACCCTGCTGGTGCGGGTGGCGGGGGTGGGGCGCTACCAAATCCTCGGTGAATCCCTGGACGACGCCGCCGGCGAGGCCTTCGACAAAACCGCCAAGCTGCTCGGCCTGCCCTATCCCGGTGGCCCGGAGCTGGCGCGGCTGGCGGAACAGGGCGACCCGGCGCGCTTCCGCTTTCCGCGCCCCATGACCGACCGGCCGGGGCTGGATTTCAGTTTCAGCGGTCTGAAGACCTTCGCCCTCAACACCGTGCGCGAGCACGGCGGCGACCCGCAAGGGCGCGCCGACATCGCCCGCGCCTTCCAGGACGCGGTGGTGGACACGCTCGCCATCAAGTGCCGTCGCGCCCTGGAACAGACCGGGGTGCCGCGCCTGGTGGTGGCCGGCGGCGTAGGCGCCAACCGTGCCCTGCGGGAACGGTTGCGGCAAGTGACGGATAAACTGGGTGGCGCCGTGTACTACCCGCGCCCGGAGTTCTGCACCGACAACGGCGCCATGATCGCCTATGCCGGCGCCTGCCGCCTGGCGGCAGGCGTCCACGAGGCGCCGGTCATACAGGCGCGGGCACGCTGGTCGCTGGCGGAGCTGGAGGCGGTGTGAAACAGTATTTCACCGCAAAGGCGCAAAGGGGGCGGAGGAATCAATTTTTGATGCGTGCCTCCGGATTGAGGAAATGAATCAGGTTTTCCCAATC
>JAIVHA010000066.1 GCA_020201295.1 Lysobacteraceae bacterium
GGATTATGGCGATTGATCAATATCGGGAATTGCTTCGTATTAACCCCAGAGACGCCACCGCCTTCGCCGCCCTTGCGGCACTCGAGCAGGTACCGGATGGCAACGGCGAGAGCGAACTGAAGCTGAGGCTCGCGGAGCAGCCGAACTCGGATCATCTGCACTTCACCCTGGCCAACCTGTATGCCGCACAGCGGCGCTGGCCGCAGGCACAACAGGCGTATTTCGAGGCGCAGCGCCTCGCGCCGGAAAATGCCGATTATGCCTTCAACCTGGCCGTAAGCCTGGAACACCTGGGTCGGCCGGGTCTGGCCGTGGAATATTACCGGCGTGCCCTGCACCTGGCGCGAAGCCAGGGCGTCCAATTCGATCACGCGATCGCACAAGGGCGTGTCGCGGCGCTTGCTGTCATACCGCAGCCATGAATGCGCCTGCAGCCAAGCCTCCGCGTCGCATAGGCGATATCCTGATCGACCAGGGGATCCTCAGTCAGGATCAGCTCCGTATTGCGCTCACCGAGCAGAAGAAGACCAGTGAGCAATTGGGCCGCATCATCGTTTCGCTGGGGTTCACGACCGAGGCGATCGTGCGCGATGCGCTGTCCGAGGCGCTGGGCCAGGAGAGCGTGGACCTGCATAAGGTCGTCGTCGACCAGGATGCGCTCAAGCTGGTGCCCAAGGAAGTCGCGCGGCGCTACCGGGTGCTGCCGATCGCGATCGACAATGCTCGTCACTTGCTTACCGTCGCCATGGCCGATACCAGCAACGTGGTGGCACTGGATCAGCTGCGCGCCATCCTGGGCGGGCGTGTCGAGATACACCCTTTGCTGGCGGGTGAATCCGAGATCGAGTCCGCAATTGACCAGTTCTACGGCTACATTTTGACCGTGGATGGGATCCTGCATGAAATCGAGACCGGCCAGGTTGACTACAGCAGTCTGAAGGGTGAAAGCGAGGAATACAGTCAGCCGCTGGTGCGGCTGGTCGATGCCATGCTCTCCGATGCAGTGAAGGCGGGTGCCTCGGACATTCATTTTGAGCCTGAGCAGGGCTTCCTGCGAGTGCGTTACCGCATCGACGGCGTGCTGCGCCAGGTGCGCAGCCTGCATAAAAACTACTGGTCCGCCATCGCCGTTCGCCTGAAGGTGATGTCGGGCATGAACATCGCGGAAACGCGTACGCCTCAGGACGGGCGCATCTCGTTGACCCTGTATGGTCGCCCCATCGATTTCCGCGTGTCGGTGCAGCCGACGACCTGGGGCGAGAACATCGTCCTGCGCATACTCGATCGCAACAAGGGGATCGTTGCGCTCGATAATCTCGGCCTGCCAGCGGAATCGCTCTCCCTGCTGAAGCTCATGATGGCGCGCCCCGAGGGGATCATCCTGGTGACCGGTCCGACCGGTAGCGGCAAGACCACCACGCTGTATTCCATGCTGAGTCACGTCAGCAGCGAGTCGGTGAATATCATGACGCTGGAAGATCCGGTCGAATACCCGATGCCCTTGATTCGGCAAAGTTCGGTGAACGAAGCGGCCAAGATGGATTTCGCGAGCGGGATTCGCTCCATGCTGCGCCAGGACCCCGACATCATTCTGGTCGGCGAGGTGCGCGATGAGGATACCGCCGACATGGCGTTGCGCGCCGCCATGACCGGTCATCAGGTGTATTCCACCTTGCATACCAATTCGGCCATCGGCGCCATCCCGCGCCTGCTGGATCTTGGTATCGTGCCGGATGTCCTGGCTGGCAATATCATCGGCATCGTTGCCCAGCGCTTGATCCGCAAGCTCTGTCCGCACTGTCGGGAGGCCGCTCCCGCCACTGATTTTGAGCGCAAGCTGCTGCGACTGCCGGCGGATGCCGAAATCACCCTGTACCAGGCGCGTGGCTGTGATCACTGCGGCCATACCGGATATCGAGGACGTATTTCGGTGATGGAGATCCTGAAAATGGACGCTGATCTCGACGAACTGGTGGCCCGCCGGGCAACCTGGAGCGAATTACACAACCTGGCCCTTTCCAAGGGCTTCCAACCGCTCAGTGAGGATGGGGTGCGCCGTGTGCTCGAGGGGGTCACGACGATTGATGAGGTTTCGCGAGTGATCGATCTTACGGACCGGTTGGGATGATCTGATGTCCGCATTCGAATACAAGGCGATCAACGACGACGGCAAGATCGTGTTCGGTCGCATCGATGCAGCCAATGATTCGGATCTTGAGACCCGCCTGATGCGCATGGGCCTGGAGATGATTCGCTGCAAGCCGGCGAGCCGCCGTGACTGGAGCCTGGGCCGAAGCAAGGTCGGACGGCGGGAGCTTATCGCATTCTGTTTTCACCTGGAACAGCTGACGCGGGCCGGCGTACCGATCATGGAGGGCCTGGCCGACCTGCGCGACAGCATCGATAATCCGCGCTTTCGCGAGGTGGTAGCCGGACTGATCGAGGATATCGAGGGAGGGAAAACCCTGTCCGAGGCGCTGGAGCGCTTCCCGGCCATTTTCAGCAAGGTTTTCTACAGTCTGGTTCGCGCCGGCGAGCAAAGCGGCATGCTTCCGGATGTGCTGCGTAATATCACGGAATCGCTGAAATGGCAGGATGAACTGGCCGCGCATACCAAGAAGATCGTCATGTACCCCGCCTTCGTGGCTACCGTTGTGCTCGGCGTGCTGTTCTTCATGATGATCTATCTGGTTCCGCAATTGACCAGCTTCATCATGTCCGTGGGCCAGGAGTTGCCGATTCATACCCGGGCGCTCATCGTGGTTTCAAATTTTATCATCAATTACTGGTTCATGATCCTCCTGACGCCGCCAGCGTTGTTCTTCGGCATACGCCATTTGGCTCGTGTGAATTCACAGGTACGTTATCGCGTGGATGGCATCAAGTTGCGCATCTGGCCGATAGGTCCCATCTACGCCAAGATCCTGCTGTCGCGATTTGCCAGCAATTTCGCCCTCATGTTTGGTTCCGGGATCACGGTGCTCGATTCCCTGCGTATTTCCGAGCAGCTGGTGGACAACAAGGTCATCGAGGAGGCGCTGCAGCGCGTGTACAGGCAGATCAGCGAGGGGGTAGGGCTCACCAGTTCGTTCGAGAACACAGGGCTGTTTCCGCCGCTGGTGATCCGCATGCTGCGTGTAGGTGAGAATACCGGCGCCCTGGACACGGCGCTTGCCAATGTCAGTTATTTCTACAATCGTGATGTGCGCGAGTCCATCGAGCGTGTGCAGGCGCTGATCGAGCCCGCGCTCACCGTGGTGCTGGGCCTGCTGCTGGGATGGGTCATGCTCTCCGTGCTCGGCCCGATCTACGATATTCTCGGGAAGATCACCTGATCATGTCTTCCCAAATCTTTTTCCTCACCAGCAACTGTCTGACGGCCTGGCAATACGATGGCCGAGCCCTGACGAATATGGGGTGCTTCGTCGCCGCCGAGGCCGGTCTGGCCGAGTTTGAGATCTACCTGCAGCAGCTCGGGCAGACGCCTGTACTGGTGCTGACCGATATGGTCGAGGAGGATTTTCGTGTAGACAGTGTCGCTCATGCCCATGGTGGAGACCGTGCCGCGTTGCTGGAACGCCACGTTTCCAAAGTGTACCGCGGAACCGAATACCGCTATGCGCAGATGCTGGGGCGCGATCCACACAGTCGCCGCAAGGATGAAGTGCTGTTCAGTGGACTGCTCAACCCGGAGTTCGCTGACATGTGGCTGGATGCCATGCACCATCACAAGCTGCCGGTTGCCGGCATCTATTCCCTGCCACTATTGACCGCTGATCTGATAAAGCGAGTATGTGACAAACGTAAAGACGTGCTGTTCGTAACCCATAATTCCACGAGCGGCCTACGCCAGTCGTTTTTTGTCGGCGGCAAGCTGCGCTTCAGTCGGCTCACGCCGGTCTCCGAACATGTCGCGGATGATTATGCGGGATTCGTGCGTGCTGAAATCGGTAAGACCAAGCGCTACCTGGCGAACCTGCATCTGCTCGGCCGCGACGTAATACTCGACGTTTGTATGTTGAGCGGTGGATCCCACATCGATAGCCTTGAAAGACTTCGCGAATCCGAGACCCTTACCCATTATGAATTCATCCGTGTCAGCGATGTGGTTCGGAAGATCGGCTATCGAGGTCCGCAGGAGGAATATCAATGTGACGGCCTGTTTGCCTTCCTGCTTGCCAAGTCGCATCTAGCTGCTTTCCCGGTTTGGACAGGCCATGCAGAACCAGACCGGTTTCCAGGTGCAACGCATTGACTGGTTCGTAAGCGATGACAGCAGCGCCGTCGCCGCCGATGAGCCGGGTGATGGCAGTGAATTCACGCCAGAATATGGCGATGAGGAAACTCCTGATGAGTCACTGGCGGGTGTCAATGTGCAACCCGTATATCAAATTGGCATATTGCACGGCAGGGTAGTGCCTTTCGAAGGTGATTACGGGCGCGTGCATGCCCGCATCGAATCGATCCTGGACCTGTTGCGCAAGCATCACGACGTGGTTTCTGTCGAGGCCCTTTCCCTTCCGCTCAATACCGCCTCCAGTGGCCGTGTCCTGGGCGGCCTCGGCGCCACGGAGCGCAAACTGGAGGCGCTGTTTACCCTGAGATTGGTCATGGGAGGCCCCGATGCCTGATCCCAAGGCCATCTATACGGAGTTGCGTCAGCCATTGCTGCACAGTGGCGCGCTCCTGCTGGCGGTGCTGATCCTGGTGCTGGCCGCCAGTGTGTTCAGTGCCCGCATGGAGCAGGCGCGCAAATCGTCGCAGCAACAGCTGCAGTCCAGCCTGTACGAATACCGCGCGGCCCTGGAGTCTGAGCGGATATTGCGCACGGATGCGGGCCGGTTCGCCGCCCTGCAGGCCCGGCATTTCGTGGGTCCTGAACCAAGGCTGCAATGGATCGAAAATCTGCGCATGGCCGCTCGCGCTGCCGGCCTGGTTGCCTTCCGTTATGAACTGGAACCGCGCCATGCCCGTTCGGGGATACAGGGCGAGGGTATATATCAGTTGTTTGAAAGCTCGATGAAACTGGTGCTGGAACTTCGCCACGAAGGCGATCTGTCACGTTTTTTGCAATATCTCGAACAGCGTGGCGCCGGCTTGTTCCAGGTGGTGGCCTGCGGGCTGCTCCGCACGCGTGACAGCAATGAGGTCAGTCTCGATGAGGCAAATGTAACCGTGGACTGTGTGTTGCGCTGGTATAGCCTGGATGTTCCGGATGCATCCGTGGGCGAGGATTGGCAATGAGCCTCGCGAGACATAGGGGAATCCTGCTTGGGGTGGGTCTGTGTGCATGGAATGGCGTTCAGGCCGATGACCTTGGGCGCTTGTTCACCACCCCGGCCGATCGCGCCCGTATCGATGCGGTGAGCCAGACCGGCCCATGCGCCTGCAGAAAGATGGGCAGGTGCGTATGGATTGGCGTGACGGCACCCGCACGCTCAAGCCGGGTCAGATGCTGGATTGGTCGACCGGCGAGGTCCTGGAGCGCTACGCGCGCCCGGAGGTCGCCGCGCCCGTCCCCGCCATCGGAGACATGCCCGCGCCCACCGATCCGGATCCAGGTCCGTCCCCATGATGCAGGTGAACATCAGCAGGTCTTTGCAACGGCGCCAGGGTGGAGCTGTCGTGCTCATCATGCTGCTGATCCTCATCATGGGTTCGGCCTATGTCCTGCTAACCACGCTCAACAAGGGCGATCCACGCCAGCCACGGCTTCTTGCGACGGTCCAGGACATCAATGCGGTGCGTGATGCGCTGATCGGCTATAGCATCACCCATGGCGACTGTCTGCCCTGTCCCGATTCAACGGGTGATGGTTTGGCCCAGGCCACATGCGTGGGCGCCACGCCCGCTGCCGGCTGGTTGCCCTGGATCACGCTCGGCCTGGGCGCGGAGGATCCCTGGGGACGGCGGCTGCGCTACCTGGTCGACCCGGACTTTACCGATAGCGGTGGCGGTTGCGGCATGACCCAGTCGAAACCAGCCGCGATCCGGGTTCGCATCCGTGACGCGGCCGGTAACCTTGTCGTCCATATTCCCGAGACACCGGCTGTCGTGATTTCACACGGCCCCAATGGCTTTGGGGCCACCAGTGCCGACGGTTCCGCGCTTGCGAATCCGCCGGCCGCTCATGTCGATGAGGAGACCAATCGCAGCGCCACCAATGACCTGGTTCAGCGGGCGACCAGCGCTGACTCGGCCATCGTGGGCGGGCCTTACGATGACCTGGTCACCTGGGTGCCGCTTGGCGGGCTCAAGGATCAGCTGGCCAGAGTCAACGGCGGCTCATTGCCGCCCTAGGCAGAATGGCACTGACTTAAGCCGGAAGATGCCCGTCATTGCGAGGATGCCTTGACCCGAAGGGTAAGGTACACATGATGAAGCCCGAAGGGATTCTATGGGCCAGAAGTGACGCGGCAATCTCC
>JAIVHA010000217.1 GCA_020201295.1 Lysobacteraceae bacterium
CACATGATGAAGCCCGAAGGGATTCTATGGGCCAGAAGTGACGCGGCAATCTCCAACTGACTGATTTCATGGTAGGAGATTGCCGCGCTTCGCTCGCAATGACGTTAAGTCAGTGCCATTCCACTATATACAATTGGGGGCACCTGTGACCGACCAGATCCAGATCGCCGATCTCATGGCGCGCAGCGGCGTGGGCTTCGGCACCAGCGGCGCGCGCGGGCGGGTCGCCGACATGGGCGCACCGGTCTGTTACGCCTACACCCTGGCATTCCTGCAGCACCTGGCCGAACACCATGGCCTGCAACCGGGCAGCGCCGTGGCCCTGGCCGGCGACCTGCGGGCCAGTACGTCGGCCATCATGAGCGCCTGCGCCGCCGCCGTCGTCGATGCCGGCCACCGGCCGCTGAATGGCGGCTTCCTGCCCGCGCCGGCCATCGCCCTGTACGGGCTGGAGCGCGGCATCCCCTCCCTCATGGTCACCGGCAGCCACATTCCCGACGACCGCAACGGCATCAAGTTCAATACCGCCGCGGGCGAGATCCTCAAGGCCGACGAGGAAGGTATCCGCGCCCAGACGGTTGTGGTGCCCGACCGCATTGCCGGCAACGCCCTGCCGCCCGTCGACCCCGCGCCGCGCGCCCGCTACCTGCAACGGTATCTCGATTTCTTCGGCGCCACGGCCCTGGCGGGGATGCGGGTCGCCGTCTACGAGCATTCCGGCGTGGCCCGCGACCTGCTCGGCGAGGTGCTCGCCGGCCTCGGTGCCGAGGTCATTCGCCTCGGCCGTTCCGATATCTTCATGCCCGTGGATACCGAGGCCATCCGCCCCGAGGATGTGGAACTGGCGCGTGGCTGGGCCAGGGAACCCGGTTTCGACGCCATCGTCTCCACCGACGGCGACGCCGACCGGCCGCTGATCGGCACCGAGCACGGGGAGTGGCTGCGCGGCGATGTGGTTGGGGTACTGTGTGCCGAGGCGCTGGGCATCCAGGCGCTGGCCACGCCGGTGAGCAGTAACAGCGTGGTGGAGGCCTGCGGTCGTTTCGCCGCCGTAACGCGCACCCGCATCGGTTCGCCCTATGTGATCGCCGGGATGCAGGCACTGCAGGCGGCGGGCCAGTCCAGCGTGGCCGGCTACGAGGCCAACGGCGGCTTCCTGCTGGCCACGCCCATCGAGCGTGACGGGCGCGTGCTCGAGCCCCTGCCCACCCGCGACGCCCTGCTGCCCATCCTGGCGCTGCTGGCACGCGCCCGCGCGGAAGGCGTGCCCTTGAGCGCCCTGCCGGCCCGACTGCCGCCGCGCTTCACCGCCAGCGATAGGCTCAAGAATTTTCCCACGGAACAATCCCGGGCCCTGCTGGCGCAATTACAAGCCGGCGGTGTGCCCGCCATGGAGGCGCTGTTCGGGGACCTGTGCGGCAAGATTGCCGATATCGACACCACCGACGGCCTGCGCCTGCGCTTCGCCAACGACGAGATCGTCCATCTGCGCCCCTCGGGCAACGCCCCGGAGTTCCGCTGCTACAACGAAGCCGCCAGCGAGACCAGAGCCGGGGAGCTGAACCGGGCCTGCCTGCAGATCCTGAAAGGGATCAGCTCGGAGGGGTCGGACCAAGGCAACAGATTGATTAGGATAGAGTTGAAGTGAAATTTCGGCTGTAAAATCGCCTTAGAAGCGCATTTTTGAGGCCAAAAACACCGTTCTAAGGAGGGAACCCCACGCCGCGCGCCAACCGCTATTTCCTGCCCGGCCATGTCTGGTACATCACCCATCGCTGTCACAAGCAGGAATTCCTGCTGAAATTCGTCCGCGACCGCCGGTTGTGGCGTCGCTGGCTGTATGAGGCACGGCTACGGTACGGCCTTTGCGTGCTCAACTACATCGTTACCTCCAACCATATTCATCTCTTGGTGCGTGACCAGGGCAAGGGTGAAATTTCCAGCGCCATGCAGTTGATTGCCGGCCAAATCGCGCAACGGTTCAACCGGCGCAAAGGCCGCAGGGGCGCGTTCTGGGAAGACCGATATCACGCCACGGCCGTGGAGACGGGGAACACCTGGCGCGCTGCCGGGTGTATATCGACCTCAATATGGTGCGGCGAGGCGTTCGTACGACGGGTCCAGCAGGAACTCGGTGTTCGCGGTGTCGCCCGTGACCTGGAGGTTTCGGAGGAGCAAGCCTGTATTCGCGAGGTGCCGATCGCCTACGAGGTATTATTCGGGGGATAGTGGGGACTGAAACTGCGGGAAACCAAAGTGACAAAACCCCCGCCGCGTCCATGCGGCAGGGGTTTTACGGGTGCGGCCTGACGATTCCGTGTCAGAGACAGTACAACGCTCCCTGTCGACTGGGGAATTTACATGCCCACAGCCGAATCATGCAAGGTTTTTCAGTGAAAAGTGCCATTGATGTACTGCCGACGGGTAACAGCAATGCTTGAATTTGACTGTGAAACTGCCAGGCCGTGGGGCGGTTCCAATCCCTGTTGAGAGCTTTTGTGGGTTACAGGGCTGCTTTTGAGGGTGAAATGGCCCCTCTAAGGCCATTTTGATGGGGTGATTAATGAGTATATTTTTGATAAATCAATTGGTTGCCTTGGTCCGACCCCGACCCCGACCACCGGACCACCGGCTTTACCCGCCCCTCCATTCCCCCTAATATCGAGCATCCCTGGGCCGATAGCGTCACAATCGCAGCAAGAGGACCCCGAGGTCCCTGGCCCCGCCCCGTCCCAGGATGGGCAACATAACCAATAAGAGATTGAGGAATATGGAGTATTTTGTACCTCCCCATGGCGGCCGGCTGGTCAGCCGACTGGTGGACGCCGACAGCGCCGAACACCTGAAGGACGAATCCAAGGATTTTCCCTCCCTGACCCTGACCCAGCGCCAGACCTGCGACCTGGAGCTGCTGCTGAACGGCGCCTTCTCGCCCCTGGAAAGCTTCATGGACAAGGCCGCCTACGACGGTGTGCTGGACAACATGCGCCTGCCCGACGGCACCCTCTGGCCCATGCCCATCGTGCTGGACGTGCCGGCGACATTTGCCGCCAAGTTGCAGCCCGGCCTGCGTATCGCCCTGCGCGACGCCGAGGGCTTCATGCCCGCCGTGCTCAAGGTGTGGGACATCTGGCAGCCGGACAAGCGCCGCGAGGCCGAGGCGGTGTACGGCACCACCTCCGACCAGCACCCCGGCGTGCGTTATCTATATGAACAGGTGAAGGACACCTACATCAGCGGCACCCTGGAAGGCATCCAGCTGCCGGTCCACTTTGAATTCCAGACCCTGTGGGACACCCCCGAGGAACTGCGCGCCCTGTTCGCCAAGATGGGCTGGCGCAAGGTGGTGGCCTTCCAGACCAGCAAGCCCATGCATCGCCTGCAGCGCGACATCAGCCTGCAGGCCGCCAAGGAGGTCGGCGGCCACATCCTGCTGCATCCCACCGTGGGCATGACCAAGCCCGGTGACCTGCACTACTACGCGCGCGTGCACTGCTACCAGGCCATCCGCCGCCACTTCCCTCACAACCTGGCCGCCCTGTCGCTGCTGCCGCTCGCCATGCGCATGGCCGGCCCGCGCGAATCCCTGTGGCACGCCATCGTGCATCAGAACTATGGCTGCTCGCACCTGATCGTCGGCCCCAAGCACGCCTACCCGCCCCCTCCCAGGATCAACGGTGAATCCCCTCTCCCCAGGGGAGAGGGCCAGGGTGAGGGGAGTGTTTTCTACCCCCCCTATGCCTCCCAGGAACTGCTGCGCCAGCACCAGGACGAACTGCACATCCAGATGATCCCCGTCGAGGCCCAGTGCTATGTTCCAAGCAAGGACCGCTTCCTGCCCGTCTCGCAAATCGAGAAGCAGCGCCTGGACTGCAGCGAGTACACCGATGCCCAGTTGAAGCAGGATCTCGCACTCGGCAACGACATCCCGGAATGGTTCAGTTACCCCGAAGTGGTGCGCGAACTGCGCAAGGTCTATCCGCCGCGCAGCCGGCAGGGCTTTACCCTGTTCTTCACCGGCTTGTCCGGGTCCGGAAAATCCACCCTCGCCAAGATCATCTACGCCAAACTGGTGGAGGCGGGCGGCCGTCCTGTGTCCTTGCTCGATGGCGACATCGTGCGCCAGAATCTGTCCAGCGAACTGGGTTTCTCGAAGGTGCACCGGGCGCGCGACCGCAAGGGACTCTATGCCAAGGCGCGGCGCGGCGAGATCCCGGAGTTCACCGGCATCAGTGACCCCTACGAAGTTCCGGAAGCACCGGAACTGCGCATCGACACCTCGCAGTACAGCGCCATGGAGGCGGTGCAGGAGCTCTATCTCTACCTTCTGCGCGAGGGGTATTTGGCGGAGTGAATTCGATAGTTAAAAATCGCTGGTAGGAGCGGCCTGTGGCCGCGAACCGTCATGGCACAGGGCTTCGCGGCCACAGGCCGCTCCTACAGGCGAAATCTTGCAATGATTGGGTGAATACATGAAAGGCATCATCCTCGCCGGCGGTTCCGGCACACGGCTGTATCCGCTCACTCACGCGGTGAGTAAGCAGCTCATGCCGGTGTACGACAAGCCGATGATCTACTACCCGCTGTCCACGCTGATGCTGGCGGGCATCCGCGAGATCCTGCTCATCTCCACCCCCGTGGACCTGCCCAGTTTCGAACGTCTGCTCGGTGACGGATCGCAGTTCGGCCTGTCCATCTCCTATGCGGAGCAGCCGCGGCCTGAAGGCCTGGCGCAGGCCTTTATCATCGGCCGGGACTTCGTCGGCCGCGACAGCAGCAGCCTGGTGCTGGGCGATAATATCTTCTATGGCCATGGCCTGGGCACCAACCTGCGCAAGGCCGCCGTACGTAAAAAAGGTGCCACCGTGTTCGCCTACCGCGTGCGCGACCCCGAACGCTACGGCGTGGTGGAGTTCGATGCCGATGGCCGCGCGATCAGCATCGAGGAAAAGCCGGAACAACCACGTTCGCACCATGCGGTCACCGGTCTGTATTTCTACGACAACCAGGTGCTCGACATGCACCCATGATTCCCTGCTGCAGGCGGCCACCTTCATCGAGGCCATCGAGCAGCGCCAGGGCCTGAAGATCTCCTGCGTGGAAGAGATCGCCTACCGCATGGGCTACATCGACGCCGCCGCGCTGGAGGCGCTCGCCGCGCCGCTGATGAAGAACAACTACGGCCGCTACCTCATGCAGGTGCTCGAGGAAGACGGGCAACTGTCATGAAGATCACCCCGACCCGCATCCCAGAGGTGCTGCTTATCGAACCCGACGTGTTCGGCGACGAACGCGGTTTCTTCATGGAGAGCTGGCATGCACGCAAGTATGCCGAACAGGGTCTGGATGCGACCTTCGTGCAGGACAACCATTCGCGCTCGCGCCAGGGCGTGCTGCGCGGCCTGCACTACCAGCTGCAGGTGCCCCAGGGGAAGCTGGTGCGGGTGACGGCGGGCAGCGTGTTCGACGTGGCCGTGGACATCCGCAAGGGTTCACCCACCTTCGGCCAGTGGGTGGGCTACGAGCTGACCGGCCAGAATCATCGCCAGCTCTATGTGCCGCTCGGCTTCGCCCACGGCTTTTGCGTGTTGAGCGAGTCCGCCGATTTTCTCTACAAGTGCTCCGACTACTACGCCCCGGAAACCGAGCATGGTGTGCGCTGGGATGATCCGGACATCGGCATCCAGTGGCCGGGCGGTGACTTCCAGGTGTCGGAGAAGGACGCGGCCAACAAATTGCTGCGTGATCTGGACAAGGAATTGCCGCGCTACAAGGGGAACCCATGAAGGTAAACCCGATCATCGCAAAATTTCTCCTGTAGGAGCGGCGCGAGCCGCGAACAATCGCGGCTCGCGCCGCTCCTACAGGGCCGACCTGCAGGGTCGGGTTCGTCCACGGCAGGGTAATGAACTTGGGAAGGCATCCTCGCGATGACGAATCATTCAGATTTTACGAAGGTGCTGGTGACCGGCGCCGCCGGTCAGCTGGGCCGTGAGCTGTGCCTGCTACTGGAAGAAGAGGGCATCGACACCATCGCCATAAGCCGTCGGGAACTGGACCTGACCGGACCCGCGCAGGCCGTCACCGAGGCTATTGCGGGCCACCAAGCCGATTGGGTGATCAACTGCGCCGCCTACACCCAGGTGGACAAGGCGGAAAGCGAACCCGAGCTCGCCCATGCCGTCAACGCCGTCGCCGCCGGCGCCATCGCCCGGGGTGTGCAGGCCTATGGCGGCCGCCTGCTGCAGGTGTCCACCGACTTCGTGTTCGGTGGCGACCAGTCCAGCCCCTACCGGGAAGAAGATGCCGTCAAACCACTGGGCGTCTACGGCGCCAGCAAGCTGGCCGGCGAGCGGGCCGTGCGCGAAGTGCTGCCCGAGGCCCTGATCCTGCGTACCGCCTGGGTGTACGGCGAACACGGCC
>JAIVHA010000133.1 GCA_020201295.1 Lysobacteraceae bacterium
GGTAGTCACGTCGCAGCTGCTGACGCACCAGATCCATGAAGGCCGGCACCCGGTTGCTGGATAGCACGCGGTGGGGCACTACCCGAACGGGACTGGCCTGCAGGTGTTTGAGCCGGTCCGGCGCGATGATCCCCTGTTCCGCCATCACCTCGAGCACCAGGTTACGTCGCCGGGTCGCACGTTCCGGCTGGCGCAGTGGATCATAATAGGAAGGCCCCTTGACCATGCCCACCAGCAGGGCGGCCTGGCCGGCATCGAGCTCATCCAGTGGCCGGTCGAAGAAGTGCCGGCTGGCCAGTCCGAAGCCATGGATGGCGCGACTGCCATCCTGGGCCAGATAGACCTCGTTGAAATAGGCCTCGAGAATTTCATCCTTGTCATAGCGGCGTTCCAGCAGCAGTGCCATGATCGCCTCGTTGGCCTTGCGCACCAGGCTGCGTTCACTGGTAAGGAAGAGGTTCTTGACCAACTGCTGGGTCAGGGTGCTGCCACCCTGTACCACGCCACCGGCACGCAGGTTCACCCACAGGGCGCGGCCGATCCCGCGCAGGGAGATGCCGTGATGCTGGTAGAAATCACGGTCCTCCACGGCGATGAGGGTATTCACCAACAACTCGGGGAGATCCTCGCGACGTACCAGCAGGCGATCCTCGTGGCGTGCCGGGTGGATAGCACCGATCTGCAGGGGCTCCAGCCGCAACAGGCTTACCGGGTCATCCCCACGCAAGGCTTCCACTGACTCGAGCCGCTGATCGGAAAAACGCAGGCGCAACTGGCGGGCGGGTTCGTCACCGTCGGAAAAGGAAAAGCCCCGGGTCCAGAGATGGAAGCGCGTGCCATCGCGGGACACTTCGCCGGGCTGTCGCAAGCTGGGTACCGCGTGATAGCCAAGCAGGTCCAGCTCCCGGGCGAAGGCATCCGGCCCCAACTCCGCCCCGGTATGGAGTTCCAGCGGGCGCGCATAGACCTTGGCCGGCAGTGCCCAGCGCTTGCCCTCGAACTGGCGGTAGACCTGGAAATCCAGCCAGGCCACGTAGGCCAGGCCAAGGAAGACCAGGACCAGCACCACCCGCCACCAGGGAAAGGCGAAGCCGGTCTTGCGGCGGCGCGACTTCCGGGAGGGGGATTTTTTTGTACTGGATTTCTTGGGTTTGCGTGCCATGGGGTCGTCCGGCCGCCCCTGGCGGAACCTGGATGGAGGAAAGAATATACAGCAGGTTCTGGTGACAATGCATTGAAATTGCATTGGTTCGCCAGCTCGCATACTCTACCAGAGTCTGCCGGGGCTGACAGCCTCCACTGCCACCGGTTTTCAAGAATCACCTGGCCATGGCCGATTACCCGGCATCCCTCCCGCCAGAGGACAACGCCATGCGGCTCCGCACCACCACACACCACGCCCTTCCCCACCTGCTCTGGCTCGGCCTGCTGCTGGGTGGCTGCGCGCACCAACCTGCCACGGCGCCGACTGCGCAGCCGCCCGCTTCCACGGCCCCCGCGCCACAGGAACGGGCCCCCGCGTCCGGGCCACGCCGTTATGTCCTCGACGAGGCCCTCAACATGCTGGGCACCCCTTACCGCTACGGCGGCAGCAGCCCCACGGGTTTCGATTGCAGTGGGCTGGTGTATTACAGCCACCTCCGGGCCGGCATCGAACTGCCGCGCACGGCCCGCGACCAGCGCACCCACTCCCGGCCCGTGCCGGGACGCCAGCTGCAAGCCGGCGACCTGGTGTTCTTCCGGCTCTCGGGCCGCAAGGTGGACCATGTAGGCATCTACGCCGGCAATGGCCGCTTCGTGCATGCACCTTCCTCGGGCAAGCAGGTGTCCATGGCCAGCCTGGACAATCCCTACTGGCGACAGCGCATGGTGGGGGCGGGACATTATTACTGATTTCAAGGGGAATGGCGCATTGCAGGTCCTTCGATCGCTGGCCTTGAACCGTGCGCCTGGAATGCACCGCAGTGCGGTTCGGCCTGGGCACTGTAGGAGCGGCGCGAGCCGCGAATGTTCGCGGCTCGCGCCGCTCCTACAGGAGGGATTCTGCAATGATTGGGTTTATGCAATGATCGGGTACTAGCTTGACGGCATTTCGGAACCGTTCAACTCCAGGTACTTGGCTTCCAGCTCGGCATATTGTTTTTCCAGTTCCTCGATGGTGGCTTCCTTGAATTCCAGCAAGGCCTCCAGCTCCTGCACCTTGATCTCCAGCGTTTCGTCATCACCGCCACTGTCATCACCGGTATTGGCCTCCTTGCGCAGGCGATCGATATCCTGCTCCAGCTGCTCCAGGGTGGCATCCTTGAATTCCAGCAGGGATTCCAGTTCCTGGATGCGCTGCTGGAAGACGGCGATATCCGCGCTACCTTTCTCCTCGGATGCGTCGTCCTGCTTTTCCTGGGTGTTGAGTTGGTCGCGAAGGCTCTGGTTCTCGTCCTCGAGCACCATGATGCAGGTGTTCAATTCCTTGTTGGATTTGACCACGTCATTGAGCATGTCTTCCAGGTCATGAGCCTTGCCGGCCTCTGGCCGTAACTGCTCCAGCATGGTCTGCAGGTTGCCGATGGTGGAGTGCTGGTCGTTCACCATCTCCTTGAGGCGATTCAATTCTTCAGGACTGGTGCCGGGGCCGGTGACCACACCTTGTTCCCGTGCCTGCTTGAGACGCTCGTTCTCTTGCTCCAGCACCTCGATACAACGCACCAGTTCCGTCATCTGTGTCTCGAAGGCATCCAATTGCGCCACGATGGTTTCCAGCTCGTCGATCTCACCCGAGCGCGATTCCAGCTCGGTCCGCAGGTTGCGCATGGCATCCTGCTGATGGCCGATCAGATCACGCAGGCGCATCATCTCCTTCTTGTGCAGGTCATCATCGGAAACCCGGGCATTGGCCGGCTCCTGAACATCCGCCTCCCCGGCTTCCGGTTCCGTTGCCTCCACCAGTTGCACGTCCTCGGCCTCGGTGTTATCTTCCGGTGCCGGACGAAACTCCTCCAGCAACGCCTGGAAGCCGCCGTCCAGCTTTTCCTGGAAGGCCATGGGATCCCCTGCCACGGCCTGGGCATCGAGTTCCAATTCCAGGAAACGCCGACGCGCGACCAGCCAATCGGGTGCGCCCTCCCCACCGGCATGCTGTTCCAGAAGGGCCCGGGCCTTGAGGAGTTCATCGCGCAGGTAGGCCGCGTAGGACACACCACCCGCCTCGATCACCCCGTGCTCACGGCCCTGT
The DNA here is from genome assembly GCA_020201295.1 of Lysobacteraceae bacterium. Taxonomy (GTDB): domain Bacteria; phylum Pseudomonadota; class Gammaproteobacteria; order DSM-19610; family DSM-19610; genus JAIVHA01. The sequence continues at coordinate 3,230 of JAIVHA010000133.1, forward strand.
AGCTCATGCAACTTCCTGGCCAGGGCGCGATTACGCAATATCAGCACCACCGCCACGATCAGCAGCACCAACAGGAGCTCCATCCACAACAGCAGGGGCAACAGGCCCAGTTCGATCATGACCATGCGCTCCCGCATCGAGGCTGGATGTACAGGGAAAACATGCTATTTCCGGTCCTCGACTTCGTCTTCATCCTCATCCCCGTCCTCTCCCTGCGTGGCAGCCGCGGCAGCCTTTTTCTTGCGCCGCGCCAGGAACCACCAGACACCGCCACCCACCAGGGCCAGCAGGAGGTTCACGCCAAAGAACACGCCCAGGATCATGCCCAGGCTGCTGCCCTTTTCTTGCGGTTCCTCGATCAGCACCTCTTCCTCCAGCTGGGGAGCCGGTTCCCCGGCTTCCGGCTCGGGAACAGGCTCCGGCTCCGTTACTGGTTCCGGCTCGGGTTCGGGAAGGGCTTCCGCGGGTGGTGCCAACACCTTGAAATAGGCGGAACGACTGCGCTCGAAGGTGGGACTGCGGGCAATCACCCGCAGGTTGTGGTCACCCGGCTTGCGGAAGGTGAGCAGGTTGGTGTGGATGCCATCACCGGCCTCGCGATCACCCACCTCTCCCAGGTCCAGCATGGGGAAGATGTCGGACACCACACCATCGGGTTCGGTGATCTCGATCAGGAATTCGGTATTGCTCAGCATGGCTTCCGTGGTCACCCGTTCACCATCCCGCTCCAGCCAGCTTTCGATGGCTGTCTGGCTGCCGGCAGGTACTTCGCCACCACGCAGGTTGGTGCCCATGGACAGGTTGGTGACGATATAGGCGCGGTTGTTGCCGGCACTGAACAGCAACTTCCAGCGTCCCTGTTCCGGCTTGCGCAGGGTAATCATGTCAAAGTGCTCGGAGATGAACCATTTCAGCTCATCCCCGGCATCCTCGGTGGAAACTTGCTTGCCTGAAGGGGTCTCGAGAAAGATGCTCACATCGGCGCGCTCCTTGGAGGCGACGATGGTGACTTCCTTTATGGAACCGTCCACCATGAACTCGCCACCTTCCATGGGCAGCATGTCCGGCGCCTTGGCGCTTTCGAAGATGGCGCTGAATACTTCGTGCAAATCACGGTCGGTCCTGGCGAGTCGATACAGACCACCCGTGCCATCGGCCAGTTGTTGCAACATCACCTGGTCGGAGCCTTCCGTGAAGGCGATGGTATAGACCTTGATGCCATCGGCCTTCAACTGATCGAGGGTCTCTCCGACCACCAGCCCGCCAAGACGCTCTTCCTCGAGATCATCCCCCACGTCCATGAGTCCGTCGGTCATCAGGATCAGGATCTGTTCCCGTTGCGGGTCCTCCCGCCGCTGCAACATCTCCTGGCCCTTGAGCAGGGCGGCGTGCAGATTGGTGAATACCCCTCGGGAGGAAATCCGGTCCGTGGAGGCGAGGGCCTTGTCTTCCGCCTCGCCTTCCAGCGGGGTCAGAAACTGCACCGGGTAGCCGGCATCACTGAAGCTGACCAGTCCGACCCGGTCTTCGGGGCCCAGCAGGGACATGAACAGACGCGCCGCCGGTACGCGCAGCTTCTTGGGATCGGTCCAGCGCATGCTGCCGGAGCTGTCCATGAGCAGCACGGCATCGATGCCGGTCTTGCCGCCGGCGGGTTGCGCCCACAGACCGGCACTGCACAAGCCGAGCAGTGCTACCAACAGGATCGGCAGCTGCCGCCTGGCACGGGCCCACGCGTGGACAAAGGGGAAGTGGCGGTGGTCAACGCTCCGATTCATGCCGGGATATCCTTATAACCATTTGATTCAGTGTTAAATCACGTCACCGGAAGCCGCCAGCGGGTGGGCTCCCGGCCCGCACCTGGTCTCTATAGCGACCGACATCAGAAGCAATTTAGATTCAAATGGTTACTTGGGAACCCCGGTAGCCTCCGGTTCACTGGATCCGGTAGGCCTTTTCTTCCAGGCGGCTGAGGCCGCGGGCCTGGAAACGGGGATTTTCGGCCAGGATGGATTGCTGGAACAGGCGCGTTACCTGGCGCCGCCCCGCGAAAAGGGTACGCACTTCCGACTCGCTCACCGAAAAGGGTGGGCCGTCCATTTCCTGCTGGGGATATTCCAGGGTGACCAGCAAGGTGGGCGTGGTGACGGGCAACAGGCGGATGGACTGTTCGGCATAGCGCTGACGCATGGCGGGTGGCAGTGCGATCAAGGAGGCGCGATCGTAGGTGGCACCGACAGCAGCCAGATCCCCGGGCTGCAGATCGAAGTAATCACCACACAGGATCACCAGTCCCTCATATTCCCAGCGGGTGAAGGGCCCCTGTGTCGTCTGGACCGCGGCCAGCCCGTTCTCCTTGAAAAAAGCCTCCACGGCGATGGCGCTGATTTCCACTCCCAGTACCGGATGGCCCTGCTCGCGCAGCCAGAGCAGATCACGACTCTTGCCACACAGGGGTACGAACACGGTGCTGCCGGCCGCCGCCCCGGTTTGCGCCCAGAAGTTCTGCAGGTGAAGATTGATCTCCTCCTGGTGAAATCCGATCTCGCTATTGCGCCAGCGGGCATGCCAGAAATCCGGGTCCATGATTATTTCTCACTCCAGGCGGCGCCACTGTCCGTGGGGCGGAACCAGTCGAGCTTGTCGTGCAGGCGCACCACTTCGCCGACGATGATCAGGGTCGGCGGCTTGAGCTCACTCTTTTGCACATCATCCGGCAGGCTTTTCAGGGTACTGATGATCACCCGCTGGTGCTGGGTGGTGCCCTGCTGCACCAGGGCCACCGGGGTGTCCGCGGACAGGCCGTGGGCGACCAGTTCCTTCGACAGGATGGGCACCCCGTGCAGGCCCATGTAGAACACCACCGTCTGGTTTGGATGGGCCAGCGCCTTCCAGTTGAGATTGACGCTGCCGTCCTTGAGATTACCGGTAACGAACACGCAGGACTGGGCGTAATCGCGGTGGGTAAGCGGGATGCCGGCATAGCTGGAGCAACCCGAGGCGGCGGTAATACCAGGCACCACCTGGAAGGGAATGCCCTCTTCCATCAATTCCTCGATCTCCTCGCCGCCACGGCCGAAGATGAAGGGATCCCCTCCCTTGAGTCGCACCACCCGTTTGCCTTCCTTGGCCAGCCTCACCAGCAGCTGGTTGATGCCTTCCTGGGTCAGGGTGTGCTTGTCGCGTTCCTTGCCCACGTAGATGCGCTCGGCATCACGACGCGCCAGGTCGAGAATGGGCGGCGCTACCAGCCGATCATAGACAATGACATCGGCCTGCTGCAGCAGGCGCAGAGCACGGAAGGTGAGTAAGTCCGGGTCGCCGGGACCAGCGCCCACCAGGTACACCTCGCCCTGGAATTGCGGCAGTTCGGCACCGGCGATCGCCTTTTCCAGGGCCTGCTCCGCATCGCCGTCGCGACCGGCGAACAGCAATTCGGCAATGGGTCCCTCGAGGATATGTTCCCAGAAATGACGCCGCTCCTCGGTGGTGGCAAAACGTTCCTGTACCCGGCTGCGAAAGCCATCCACCATGCGCGCCAGGCGCCCGTAGGCGGATGGAATATAGGTTTCCAGGCGGGCGCGCAACAGGCGCGCCAGCACCGGTGAGGCGCCACCAGTGGACACGGCCACCTGGATGGGCTCGCGGTTGATCACCGAGGGCACGATGAAGCTGCCCAACTCGGGCTGGTCCACCACGTTGACGGGGATGTTGCGGGCCCGAGCCAGTTCGGCGATGCGCCGGTTCACACCGTCGTCATCGGTGCCGGCGATCACCAGCGCCTTGCCCTCCACATCGGCATCGGCAAAGACGCGTGCCTCGTGGCGCAATTCACCGGCCGCCACGCGCCGTTCCAGGGACGGGGCCAGCGTGGGGGTGACCAGGGTCACGTGGGCACCCGCCTCCAGCAACATGGCCGCCTTGCGGGCCGCCACGGCACCGCCGCCCACCACCAGGCAATCGCGGTCGCGCAGATCAAGAAATACGGGGAAGAACTTCACGTGTTACTCCTGTTGCCAGCGATCGCAATCAATGCAAAAAAGTTCCTGTAGGAGCGGCCTTGGCCGCGAACAGCCGCGACACCCCCATTCGCGGCCAAGGCCGCTCCTGCGGCAGGTCCAGTGTCGCACTTTTCCGGAATGTCCATTATTCCATGGCCAGCAAGGGATCCAGGCCACCTTCGAAATCCAGGTCCACCAGGTCATCGTAGCCACCCACATGACGCTCGCCGATGAAGATCTGCGGCACCGTGTCGCGGTGGGTAAGGTCCATCAACTCGTCCCCCTTGGTGGGATCTTCATCGACACGAATCTTGTCGATGTGGATAACCCCCTTGCGGCGCAGCAATTCTTCGGCGCGTATGCAGTAAGGGCAGCTCGCGGTACAGTACATCAATATCTTCGGCATCATCACACCAGGGTTGCGCTGGTAATCTCCAGAAAATCGAACGAATCCTTCAGCCAGTGGTGGGCCATGTTGCGGGCCATCTGTTCCATGCCCTGCGCCGCGTCTTCCTTGCGGAACAAGGTCACCTGCAGTTCCAGCTTGATACGATCGGGCGTGAAATGCTCCGCCAGACGTTCCAGTGCGGCAGGACCGTGGGGGCGAACCGTGGGCATGACAAAGGCCTGACACTGAATGGACTGGATCTTGACGTTGGCGAATACACCCCGCAAGCGCAGCTGCACCTCTTCGCGCACCAGGCTGCTGCCCAACCAGGCGATGCTCTCCGCCGCGTTGAGCAGCTCCGGATCGACCTCTCCCTGTTCCTGGAAGAAATCCAGGGCGGGATAATAGCCCAGTTCGTGCTCCTGTTCGTAGTGCCCTACCGCCTCCGCCAGGAGACGTCCCACCAACTGGGGCGAGGACGGCAGGTGACGTTCGAACACCGCCGGCGGAATCCCCACCACCAGGGTCAGGGCCACCCGCGTTGGCCATAGTTGCGGCATCAGCCGGCCGTTCCGAGAAGGCGCGCAAACTGCTCCAGTATGGGCTGGGTTACCGGTTCCAGTTTACGGCGCATCACCGTGCCGATGGCATCGGTATGGGAGAACACAGGGGTTACCACCCGGTCGCTGAGGCAGGCCAGTACCAGCATGGCCCGCACCGGCGCCTGCAGGTCCGGGTGGGCAGCCAGCAGCGCACGCACGTCGTCGCGGCAGGCGCAGCCACCGATCGCTTCGTCAGCGCACAGTCGATCCACCTGATCGACGATGACCGGCATATGGTCATGATTGGGCAGGCGAGGATGCACCGGGGCGAAATACTGCTGCAAGGCCTGCAACAGGCCCAGCACCACATCCTGGTCATTGGGTTTGCGCAACACACCTTCCGCGGTCCGCAGGAAGGCCTGGCCCGGTCCCCGCCATACACGTTGCAACTGGGTGGCAGCGCCATTGCCCTGCTCTGCAAGCGCCTCCAGAGTATCGGCCCGGCGCGCATAGTCGGGGTGGGGGGCGGCAAGCTCGGGCAAGCTGTCGGGAATGGCGCGCAGGAAACCCACATAATAGGTGTTCTTGTGTTTCGCCTTGACCCAGAGTTTCTCCCGGGCCTCGTCGCTGATCAGCCCCGGGCGCAGGATCAGGTGCACGCTTTCCATCATGGCCTGGGGTTCGGATTCGAAAGGCAGGTATTCGAGCAGAAACTCCGCCAGCACCTTGCCCATCTCGCCGGCCACCACGCAGTCACGCTCCAGCATGCGCCGGGCGTTGTCCGCTTCCGGCAAGGCCCACCAGGCACGACGCGCCAGTTCGTGGGTAAGGCCAGGGGCGTGCACGGCGGCCACTACTGCCTCCGGCTCGCCCAGCATGAGCAGCTGTTCCAGGCTGTCGTCACGGGCCTGGCCCATGCGCGTCCAGCGTTTGAGATAGACGGGGTATCCGCCCGGGGATCCGAGCACCTGGCTGGAGATCAGTTCCTTGACCTTGCGGATGTACTGATCGTGCCGGCCCGTGGGATTGAGCCGGATGGTTGCCTCGCCGCGCTCCGACAGGGCGCTGACGGCCATCTGGGATTCATCGATGCGCACCGCCTGCAGCTGGTTGGCCAGCAATACATTGAGGCGCAGGGCGTCTTCGGTGGCAAGCTCCATCCCCGCGGCCGAATCCTAGCGTTCCTCGAAGCCTGCCAGGCGATACCATTTATTGGCCTCTTCCTGGTTCTGCTCCACGCCGTTGCCCTGCTCGTACATCAGGGCCAGGGTGGTCTGCGAACCCACCAGCCCCTGCTCGGCGGCCAGGGTGAACCACTTCACCGCCGCGGCGGGATTCTTCTCGACACACTCGCCTTCCAGGTACATGAATCCCAGGCCATGCTGGGCCAGGGCATGCCCCTGCTCGGCGGCGGCCTTCATCCAGCGCAGCGCCAGGTCATCATGACGGGCACAGCCCAGGCCATTCTGGAACATGATGGCCATCCGGTGTTGGGCTTCGGGGTGACCCGATTCAGCGAAGGGAGACAGGAGTTTGGAGGCCTGGGCGAAACTGCGGCTCTCGAAGGCCGACAGACCACTCTGTAAATCAATATCTTGCAAATCTGGCATGGTAGACCTCCGTAACGCTCGGGGTGGTTCCGGGATGGCGACGCGCCGGCATCGATGCCGGTCCTCTGGACAGGCTATGGTACGGCCCGGTGTGGAGGGGTGTTATACCCCAAAAGCTAGAGCATTGGGGGAAATACTGGCATAATCCGTGGTTTTCGCCACGGCCATGCCCCCACCTCCATGGGGATATACAGGCCCCCGGCGGGGACTTGTATACTCCCGCCGGTCAAGCGCCCTCGAGTCCCGCACCGGACCCGAGGCTTACCGTCCGGGGACGGTAGAATTCGGATCGGTCCGCCATGCGGGCGATCCACCAGGAATCCATTGGTGCGCGCCTTGCGTGCCATACGGTTTACAGCGAATCATCCTACGAAGGAGAGCACTATGAACCAGCAATACTATGACGCGACCACCAAGATGGAACAGGCCGGTGTGGACCCGGATTTCATCGAAGGCTGGCAGAGCGCCTATGTCAAGAATCCCCCGCGCGAGGAACAGCGCCTGACCGAGGCGTACGAGGCCGGTTACGAAATGGGCAAGGATCGCGAACTGGGCGATTTCAGCGCCTGGGCGAAGAAGTAAGTCCAGCTTCGCACCAGCGTCATAAAAAAGCGGGCCTTGTGTCCGCTTTTTTATGCGAAATTCGTTTTCACCGCAAAGGCGCAAAGGACGCAGAGAAAACCATAAATAATGTTGCGGCTGAGCATTCGCTGGAATGAATGGCGCTAACTTAAGCTGGATCCCCGCTTTCGCAGGGATGACGCAACTTAACTTAGTGCCATTCAATCCATGAATTTCTTGGCGCCCTTTGCGCCTTTGCGGTGAGGATGTTTTTTTCGTTTAACTCTCCCAGTCGATCTTCTCCGGATCGGCCAGGTCCCCCAGCCCCTTGCGCAGGGACTTGAGCATCTCCGGCACCTCGATCTCCATGACCTGGTCGCTGATCCACTTGCGGTCCTTGGGCCCCATGGCATCGGTCACCTTCTCGCCCAGGTAGCGTTTGAAGCCGTAGCCCGGCTCGCCCTCGCTGAAACTGAAGTCCGCGTAATCGGCCATGCGTTCGTTGAGCACATCAATAAAAACCGTACGGTAATCCTTGTCGGCGCCTGCCAGATCGTCCATATTTTCCTGCATATAGTCCGCCAACTTGAGGGCATAGGCGGTAATGAAGACCTGGCGCTGTTCCGGACTCATGCTATCCGCCACCTGGCGGTCGGTAATGTGCACCAGGAAGGACAGGGCCTCGGACATAACGCGCAAGCGCTGTACATTGGTTTCGGTCTGAAAACCCTCGTTTTCCAGGTTCAGCACCATGTTGCCGGCGATACGCCAGGCAATGAAGGCCAAGGCACTGGCCGCCTCCGCGGCACTGTGTTTGCGGTCTTTGTTCGCCCAACGGCTTTTTACCCGAATGGCCACCTTGTTCACTCTCCTACAGGTTCAACGGGACGGAAGGATGCCCGATGTTACAGGGTTACTGGCGCGGACGGGTCGGCTGGCAAGGGTGCCCCGGCTCGTGCTAGCATGCATACCCGAGTATTCTACTCAGGTATTGATCGGCTTCCAACCGATGTTTTACAACCAGTGGTGATCACCCATGGAGAAAGCCTTCCAGTCCTTGCGTGAGACGGTCCAGACCAACTGTCATATCGCCGATGCACGCCACGCCAGCGATTACACCATGTGCATCTACCTGCTCAAGATGCGCGAGTATTTCCGCTGGGAACAGGGCTATCCCTATGGCGCATCCCTGCCCGGCGAAGCAGTCGGCGAGTGGCTGATGGCGCGGGAAGCACTCTGGGAAGGCCTGGAGGAACGTCCGTACCAGGACCTGGTCATCGGCCAGGCATCCCTACCCCCCTTCGAATCCGACCGCGTCAACGAACACCTGCTCGACCAGGGCCTGGTCTACAGCGGTGGCCTGGGCCACAACAGCCGGCCCCATTTCTTCCTCGCCGACCTGGAGCGGGTCGAGACGCAGGACGGCTACCGTATCCTCATCTCCGGTCGCGAGCATGCCCGCGACCTCACCGCCCCACCCGCCATGAGCCAGGGCACGACCATCTACGTGCGACGGGAATCCTTCCGCCGCATGCTGTGGGAAAAGCTCGAGGAATGGCGCTGGCACAAGAATGACAACCCCATGGGCCGAGCCATTGCCAGTTACGATTTCGATCACGACCTGGAACGGGCCCTCGACCAGATGACCGACAACGAGGTGGACGTGGTGGTGCTGCACGAACTGGGCGAAGTCATGGCCGGCCGCCAGCTCGGCAGCCAGTGGCAGGACATGCTGTCCAGCCTGGACCGCTCCCGCCCGGAGATCATGGCACGTGCCGTGCGCGACCACCTGGCTGATGCCCTGTCCACCCTGCCGGCCCTGCTGGAGCGTCGCCAGGCCGGTTCCCTGCACTTCTACATGGCCAACCTCAATGGCATGCGCCACGAGATCTTCCCCAGCCTGCGCGCGGCCTATGAACACTGGCGCGACACAGGGCAGCTCGGCGTCCTCGAAAAGCTCACCAGCACCGCCCGCGATCACTGGCTGGGCCTGGCCGAAGGCCTGCTGGAGCTGCACCGGCGCCACGGCCCACGGGCCGCGCCGCACATGGAAGCCTTGATCGATCGTCATCATCTGTAAGAGAATCCTGGACGCACCCCAATCCCCTGTAGGAGCGGTCTTGGCCGCGAACAGGCGTGCCACCCATGTTCGCGGCCAAGGCCGCTCCTACGGGTGCCACCACACGACTCCACCATGCCAGAGCCGATCATCATGTCCCGACCCAACCCCGAAGGTCCACCGCTCGCCAGCATCCGCGAGGTCAAACCGCACAGCTTCATCTTCGAAAAGCGCGATGCCCTGCCCGGCTTCCTGTGCGACAACATGGTCGAACGCTTCGAGGCGGCCAGCGAGGAGCAATACCTGGGGCGCATCGGCCAGGTGGCGGTCGAGGACCGCAGCATCAAGAAATCCACCGACCTGGTGGTGAGCGGCAAGGAACACTGGAAGGATGTGGACAACAACCTGTTCCGTTCGCTGGGCCTGGCGCTGAAGGAATTCCGCGAGACCTTCCCCTATTTCAAGGGCTCCTTCAAGGATAATGGGTATGCCATTCAGCGCACCCTGCCCGGTGAGCACTACCACTGGCACATCGACGGCGGCAGTCACGATTTCTCCGCACGGCAGCTGGTGGCGGTCTGGTATCTCAACGACGTGCCCGGCCCCGGCGGCGAGACCGAGTTCCTGTTCCAGGATGTCAGGATCAAGCCGGAACAGGGCAAGCTGCTGCTGTTCCCGCCCTTCTGGACCCACGAACACCGTGGCGTGACCCTGCAGCAGGGCGTGAAGTATATCGCCACCACCTGGGTGGTGTTCGCCTGACGCGGCCGCCATGGAGATTCGCGCTCCCGTCACGCCGGAAGAGTTCGAGCGCTACTACGTCTTCCGTCACCGCCTGCTGCGCGGACCCTGGGGCCAGCCGCGCGGCAGTGAGCGCGATGAACTGGAAGAACAGGCCCGGCACCTGATGGTAACCGCCGCCGATGGCAATGTGATCGGTGTCGGCCGCCTGCACTTCAATACCCCGGAAGAGCCCCAGATTCGTTTCATGGCCGTGGACGAGGACTGTCG
>JAIVHA010000067.1 GCA_020201295.1 Lysobacteraceae bacterium
CATCCGCCCCCAGGTCACCTGGGGCACCTCGCCGGAGATGGTGGTGCCGGTGGACGGCCGGGTGCCGGACCCGGACCAGGAGCCGGACCCGGTCAAGGCCGAGGGCATGCGCAAGGCGCTGGCCTACATGGGGCTCAAGGCCGGCACGCCCATCCGTGACATCCGCCCGGACCATGTGTTCATCGGCTCCTGCACCAATTCCCGCATCGAGGACCTGCGCGCCGCCGCGGCGGTGGTCAAGGGCCGCAAGGTGGCGCCCAACATCCAGCAGGCCCTGGTGGTGCCGGGTTCGGGGCTGGTGAAGCAGCAGGCCGAGCAGGAAGGCCTGGACCGGATCTTCCTGGAGGCCGGGTTCGAATGGCGCGAGCCCGGCTGTTCCATGTGCCTGGCCATGAACGCCGACCGCCTGCAACCGGGCGAGCGCTGCGCCTCCACCTCCAACCGCAACTTCGAGGGCCGCCAGGGCCAGGGCGGGCGCACCCACCTGGTCAGCCCAGCCATGGCCGCCGCCGCCGCCGTGGCCGGTCATTTCGTGGATGTGCGGGAGCTGGGTGATTGGTAAAAGCAAAAACTCTTATCACCGCAAAGGCGCAAAGTACGCAAAGTAAAACATTAAATAATTATTATTATTAGTTGTTTTATTTTGTTTTCTTTGCGTACTTTGCGCCTTTGCGGTGAATCGGTTTTTAGACCAGTAACGAACGAATAGACAGAGAACCCCGAGGCACAACGATGGAAAAATTCACGGTCTTTACGTCGAAAGTGGTGCCGCTGGACCGTCCCAACGTGGACACCGACGCCATCATTCCCAAGCAGTTCCTGAAGTCCATCCGGCGCACGGGCTTTGGCCCCAACCTGTTCGACGAGTGGCGCTACCTGGACCATGGCGAGCCGGGGCAGGACTGCAGTGGCCGCCCACTGAACCCGGACTTCGTGCTCAACCAGCCGCGCTACGCGGGGGCGCAGATACTGCTCGGGCGGGAGAACTTCGGTTGCGGCTCCAGCCGCGAGCACGCCGTGTGGGCCCTGACCGACTATGGTTTCCGGGTGGTGATCGCGCCGAGCTTGGTTTCCGGGTGGTGATCGCGCCGAGCTTTGCGGACATCTTCCGCAACAACGCCTTCAAGAGCGGCCTGCTGCCCATCCAGCTGGACGCGGCCGTGGTGGAGCGGCTGTTCCAGGCCGCGCGGGCGGAAGACTTCACCCTCACCGTGGACCTGGCAGAGCAGCTGCTCACCAGCTCCAGCGGCGAGACCATCCCCTTCGAGGTGGATGCCTTCCGCAGGCACTGCCTGCTGGAGGGCCTGGACGACATCGGCCTGACCCTGCAGCAGGCCGATGACATCCGCGCCTACGAACAGCGCCGCCGCGCCGAGGCGCCGTGGTTGTTCTAGAAAATGCACTCACCGCAAAGGCGCAAAGTACGCAAAGTAAAACATTAAATAAATATTATTATTTTATGTTTTACTTTGGTTTTCTTTGCGTACTTTGCGCCTTTTCGGTGATAAGGGTTTTGTTTTCATAAGGACCACACATGACCAAGAAAGTACTGGTACTCCCCGGGGACGGCATCGGCCCCGAGATCGTCGCCGAGGCCGTCAAGGTGATCGAGGCCCTCAACCGCGAGGGTCTGGGCGTGGAGCTGGAACAGGGACTGGTGGGCGGCGCCGCCTATGACGCGGCCGGCAGTCCGCTGCCGGAACGTACCCTGGAGCAGGCGCGCGCCGCCGACGCCATCCTGCTCGGCGCCGTGGGCGGCCCCAAGTGGGAGCCGCTGGAGCGCGCCCTGCGCCCTGAAAAAGGCCTGCTGGGCCTGCGCGCCGGCCTGGAGCTGTTCTCCAACCTGCGCCCCGCCGTGCTCTATCCCCAGCTGGCGGACGCCTCCACCCTGCGCCCCGAGGTGGTGGCCGGGCTGGACATCATGATTGTGCGCGAGCTGACCGGTGGCATCTACTTCGGCGAACCGCGCGGCATCCGCACCCTGGAGAACGGCGAGCGCCAGGGCTACAACACCCTGGTGTACCGGGAGTCGGAGATCGAACGCATCGGACGCTCCGCCTTCGAAATCGCCCGCAAGCGCGGCAGGAAGCTCTGTTCCGTGGACAAGGCCAACGTACTGGAGGTCACCGAGTTGTGGCGCGAGGTCATGATCCGGCTGGGCAAGGACTACCCCGACGTGGAGTTGTCCCACATGTACGTGGACAATGCGGCCATGCAGTTGGTGAAGTGGCCCAAGCAGTTCGATGTCATGGTCACCGATAATATGTTCGGAGACATCCTTTCCGACGCTGCCGCCATGCTCACCGGCTCCATCGGCATGCTGCCTTCGGCTTCCCTGGATGCCCACGGCAAGGGCATGTACGAGCCCATCCACGGCTCCGCCCCGGATATCGCCGGCCAGGGTGTGGCCAATCCCCTGGCCACCATCCTTTCCGTGGCCATGATGCTGCGTTACAGTCTCGACGCGGGGGCCGCCGCCGAGCGCATCGAGGCCGCCGTGGGCCGGGTGCTGGACCAGGGGCTGCGTACCCCGGACATCATGGCCGCCGGCATGCAGCAGGTGGGTACCGCCGCCATGGGCGATGCCGTGGTGGCTGCGCTATAGACTGGAACTGTGATCCACTCCACAGGTGGATACTGGGCATTTTGCTTTAATCACACGCCTTACAAGGAATATAACGATCATGACCCGGAAATTTGATGTTGCCGTGGTGGGTGCGACTGGCGCCGTCGGTGAAGCCATGATGGAGATCCTGGAGGAACGCGAGTTTCCCGTGAACAATCTCTACCCCCTGGCCAGTGAGCGTTCCGCCGGCAAGACCCTGCGCTTTCAGGGCAAGTCCATCGAGGTCACCAATCTGGCGGAGTTCGATTTCTCCAAGGCGCAGATCGGCCTGTTCTCCGCCGGCGCCTCCATTTCCGAGGAATATGCCCCCAAGGCGGCGGCGGCGGGCTGCGTGGTGGTGGACAATACCTCCCAGTTCCGCTACGACACGGACATCCCGCTGGTGGTGCCGGAGGTGAACCCGGAAGCCATCGCCGACTACAAAAACCGGGGCATCATCGCCAATCCCAACTGCTCCACCATCCAGATGCTGGTGGCCCTGAAGCCCATCTATGACGCCGTGGGGATTACCCGCATCAACGTGGCCACCTACCAGGCCGTGTCGGGCACGGGCAAGGAGGCGATCGAGGAACTGGCCGGCCAGACGGCGCGCCTGCTCAACGGAAAGTCCATCGAAAGCAAGGTGTACCCGAAGCAGATCGCCTTCAACGTGCTGCCCCACATCGATGTGTTCAAGGACAATGGTTATACCAAGGAAGAAATGAAAATGGTCTGGGAGACCCAGAAGATCTTCGGCGATATGGATATCCGGGTGAACCCCACCTGCGTGCGCGTGCCGGTATTCTTCGGGCACTCGGAGGCCGTGCATATCGAGACCCGCGACAAGATCACGGCCGAGCAGGCGCGTGCCCTGTTGAAGAAGGCGCCGGGTGTGGTGGTGCTGGACAAACACGAGGATGGCGGCTATCCCACGCCGGTGACCGACGCCGCCACCCGCGATCCGGTATTCGTCGGGCGCATCCGCGAGGATATCTCCCATGAACGAGGTTTAGATTTGTGGGTGGTCGCCGATAATGTGCGCAAGGGGGCGGCCCTCAACAGCGTGCAAATTGCTGAAATCTTGGTCAAAGAGTACTTGTAGGCTATATTCGGGCCGACAAGCGGCCGGGCCGTCATCGTTGAATGAATACCCGTCCCAATGAAGGGGCGGGGCCTGCAAAGTGGAAGCGGGCTAAACCGCCATGAAGGGGAGTACTATGTTCAGGAAATCGGCCTTGGCCATGGCCATGTGGGGAGCCTTGGCGGCGCAGTCCGCCCTGGCACTGGGCTTGGGGGATATCGAACTCAAGTCCGCGCTCAACCAGCCCCTGCGGGCGGAAGTGCAGCTGCTGTCCGTTACCGAAAGGGAACTGCAGGAACTGCGTGTGGCCCTCGCCTCCGCAGAGGTCTTCCAGCAAGCGGGTATCGATCGCCCGGCCTTTCTTTCCCATATCCGCTTCGAGCCCGTGCGCAAGCCTGATGGTTCGGCGGTGATCCAGCTCACCAGCCGCGAAGCCGTGCGCGAACCCTTCCTGGACTTCATGCTGGAAGTGGTGTGGGCCAACGGCAAGCTGGTGCGCGCCTATACCGTGCTGGTGGATCCGCCGGTCACCATGCCGGCCCCGACCCCGACCGCCCAGCTACCGGCTGCCCGCGCGCCCGCCCCGGCACCGGCCCGGACGACCGCGCCACGCCCGGCAGCCCCGACACCCGCCGCCGATGTCGGCACCCATAGCGGCGATACCTACGGCCCCACCGGCCGCAATGACACCCTCTGGAACATTGCCGCCAAGGTGCGGCCCGACGGCGTGGGCATGGAGCAGGCCATGCTGGGTCTGCTCAAGGCCAATCCCGGGGCCTTCATCGGGCACAACATCAACAATCTCAAGGCGGGCTATGTGCTGCGCGTCCCCGATCGCGCCGAATTCACCTCCATCAGCACCGCCGATGCCAGTGCCGAGGTGCGCACCCAGAACCGGGAGTGGCGGGGGTCCGGCCCACCCCGGCCGAAACCACCGCGCCCATGCCGGCGCCGGCCCCTGCCGCGACCGGCAGCAAGCTGGAACTGACCGCTCCCGATGAGGAGGCTGCGGCCGCGGGCGCGGCCGCCGTGGCAGGCGCAGGGGACAACCTGGACGCCCTGCGCCGCGAACTGGTACTGGCCACCGAGGCTACCGAGGTACAGCGGGCCCAAAGCGAGCAGCTGGAATCCCGGCTGCAGGTTTTGGAAGAACAGATTGCCAAGATGCAACGGCTGATCGAGCTCAAGGATGATCAGCTGGCCTTGCTCGCCAACCAGGCGGGCGAGGAGGCAGGCGAAGCAGGCATCCCCGCGCCCGACACGACACCCGGGGAAGCGGGCGGCGTCGATGCCCTGGAAGCGGAACTGTTTCAGGGCGAGGGCACAGCCCCGCCAGCGGAAACCGAAACAGAGGCAGAGGGTGCGCTGGAAGCCATGCCTGGTGAAGACATGGCCGTCGCACCGGAACCGGAAGCCGTGCCGCAACCGAGCATGGAGGCGACACCGCCGCAGTCCGCGCGAGTCGAGCCGCCTCCCTTCCAGGAGTCCCGCAGTCTGCTGGACCGGGTCCTGGCCAATCCTCTCTGGCTCGGTGCCGGCGCGGTGGTGTTGGCCCTGTTGGTCCTGCTGGGTCTGCGCCGTCGCTCCACCAGCGAACCCGAATTCCAGGAAAGCATCCTGCAGGAGCGGGAGGAACGGCCCACCCGTGCCTCGGCACCGGTGGTGCCGGATACTCCCCGGGCGGCCGAGCCGGAGCCGGAATCCCGGTCGCGGGAAAGCGATTCCTCCCTGCTGAGCGAATTCGCCACTTCCGATTTGGGCGCCATCCAGAACCAGAGTGAAGCCGATCCCCTGGCCGAGGCCGATGTATACCTTGCCTATGGCCGTTATCAGCAAGCCGAGGAACTGATACGTGATGCCCTGGAGGACGAACCGGAGCGCGATGACTTCAACCTCAAGCTGTTCGAGATCTACGCCGCCGCCCAGAACCGTTCCGGTTTCGACGCCCATGCGGAGCAGGTGCTGGCGCGCCTGGAAAACCAGGAGCATCCGCTGTGGCTGAAGGTGGTGGACATGGGCCGCGAACTGAATCCCGACAATCCCCTCTACCAGCCTGGTGGTGTTCCGGCCGCGAGCCGGAACAGCGGGACGGATGCGCCTCCCTCCGGCATTGGTGAGGACAGCAGCCTCGATTTCGATCTTGGCCTGGGCGATGATGATGCGGGTCTTACCAGCCAGGAACCACCACTGGGCGACATGGATTTCGATCTCGATACCACGGAGGAGGAACCGAAGCCTGCTTCGGGAGAAGCCGAGCCCATGGAATTCGACCTGGGTGGCGACGAGGAACGCAAACCCGCCACACCCGAGAACTCCAATGACCTGGATTTCGATCTGGGGGACCTGGACCTGGGTGGCGCCGACCTGGACGAGGAAGATCAGGGCGAAGGCCTGCTCTCGGACATGGACGAGGTCTCCACCAAGCTTGACCTGGCCCGCGCCTACATCGACATGGGCGATCCCGATGGTGCCCGCAGCATCCTCGAGGAAGTCCTGCAGGAAGGCAGTGAGGCCCAGCAGGACGAGGCCCGGGAGTTGCTGGGCCAGCTATAGTTCGAGTATTCGCATTCCCGGAACGAAGCCCGGCACATGCCGGGCTTTTTATTTGCCTGTATGAAAGAGGTGCGCTATGACCGCAAGACCGAAGATCATTATCTCGGAACGTGCCGGCGAATATCACCGATGAGGTGCGCGGCTTGCGCCGCCGCCTGGCTTCCTTGCAGCGGCCTGACTACAGGATCGAGAGATAATACATCTCGGTGTAGGGGAATCCTGTCCGTGTCATGACGATCAAGGGACCAACCACCAGGTGACGAAACCGCTGCCCAGGATGACCAGCATCGCCAGGCCGACCCGGCTGCCGATCTGAACGCCCCCAATGCCCAGGGTGAGCCCCGCCTTGGCCAGGGAATTGACGAAGGCCGCGATCAGGATGGCGAGGGCGGCCGACGCGATGCCCAGCGTGTCCCCGGCCATGTTGGCGAGCGAGAGGGTGATGGGGTCCACGTCCGTGATGCCGGAGACGGCGGCGAGCAGGTAGATGCCGGCATCGCCGAAGTGGTCGGACAGGACGCGCGACAGCAGCAGGATGGCCGTGAGCAGGCCGGCGAAGATCAGGGCCGGTACGAGTTCGAAGGGATTGCGCAATGGGGTGCTGGCGTGGTCGTGGCGTGGCCCGCCACGACGCCAGAAGATCCAGGCGGCAAGATAACTGGTGACGGTCATGGCCAGGAAGGGCCATAGCAGTGCCCAGGCCAGGGACGGGTTGAAAATGCCGCTGACCACCAGGATGCGCGGAAACATGGTGGCGCAGGCAACCAGGATGCCGCTCGCCAGGATGTTCTCCAGGCCCGGACTGCCGCGTGCCAGGCGTGAGAAATGCACCGTGACCGCGGTGGAGGAGGCAAGCCCCGCCAACAGGCCCGTCACCAGGATGCCCCTGCGTTCGCCGACGATCTTCATGGCGAAATAGCCGGCAAAGGAAATGGCGGCGATGATCACCACCATCCACCAGATGCGCTGGGGATTGAGGGCCTGCCAGGGGCCGTAGCCTTCGTTGGGCAGCAGGGGCAGTGCCACCACCGAGATCAGCAGGAGTTTCAGGGTGGCATGGAGTTCCTTTTTTTCCATCCGCCCCACCCAGGCATGGAGGATGGGTTTGGTGCCCAGCAATATGGTGGTCACCACGGCTCCCGCGGCCGCCAGCGTGGCCTGCCCGAGGGTGGCCATGGCGCCGAAGGCGAAGGTCAGCAGCCCGGCGATCACGCCGGTGATGCCGACATCCCTCTCCTGGCGCTGGCTCAGGGCATGGGCCGCCACCAGCACCAGCGCCAGGGTGACGAAGGCCGCCGCCAGCAGAGCCTGTCCGAGCTGTTCCGACAACAGCCCCCATACACCGCCCAGCAGGCCGATCAATGCATAGGTACGGATACCCGCGACGCGTTGCCCTTCCTCCTGTTCACGGTCTTTCCAGCCGCGCTCGAGACCGATCAAGAGGCCCAGTGCCAAGGCAACACCCAGGGTGAAAAAGGGAGTCAGGTTTTCCATACCTGGGTTACCTAATCATTGCAAAATTTCGCCTGTAGGAGCGGCGCGAGCCGCGAACATTCGCGGCTCGCGCCGCTCTTACGGCACCTATGCTGGAGCGCGCTGCCGGTGCATTCCAGATGCACTGGTCAAGGCCAGTTCTCGAAGTACCTATACCGGGCCGTCATGCTTTTTCCCAATGAATTTTTTGCAACTAGCGGGTTTATGCAATGATCGGGTTAACGGATATGGGTCACGAAGCCCGCTTGCTGGTCATCCGCTCATCCAGGGTCAATACCAGCCGTTCCGCCGCATCGGCAAACGGCATGAGCACCAGATCGGCGTTTGCGGCCACCAGCTGGTTGGCGTCCAGCTGGTTGTGGGCCGCCAGGGCCACCGGTCCCATGGTGCGGATCAGGTGCAGATCCAGTTTCAGGCCGACCACGAACAGCAGCAGCGCGATGCCGATCTCGGCCAGCAGGTCCACGGCCATGCTTTCATGCACCCAGCCCAGCAGGGACGGGCCGACCAGTATCCCCACCGCGATGAAGGCGACGATCAGCGGCTGGCGCAGCCGGGTGGCGATCAGGCCGACCAGTGCGGAAAGCAACAGCAGTGCCGCGAATTCCTGGAAGGCATCGTGAAACTGGATTTCCAGCATGGGAGAGGGTGCTTCGTGGCCAGGGAAAGGTAGCGGCCAATATAAGAGGGGTCTTGGAACGAGTCAAAGCCGTTCGTGTCGGCTCATGCCGGTATGGAACAAAGGCGCTGCGGAGCGGATCGTGCAACATGGCGGTCTTTGCGGGGAATGTAGTACCCTTCCGGTGTGCATCCCCTGATCCGTCTCCATTCCCTGCTGGTCTTCATCCTGTTGCTCGCCCTGACCGGCGCGGCCGGCCTGCTGCCCGGTTTGCTGCTGCTGATGTTGTTGTATGCGCGCACGGGCATGGTGCATCTTGATGGCCTGTTCATCATGGTGCGCCGGATTCGTTGGCTGTTGCTGTCCATCCTGGTGCTCTACGGC
>JAIVHA010000218.1 GCA_020201295.1 Lysobacteraceae bacterium
ATCAGTCAGTTGGAGATTGCCGCGTCACTTCTGGCCCATAGAATCCCTTCGGGCTTCATCATGTGTACCTTACCCTTCGGGTCAAGGCATCCTCGCAATGACGTTAAGTCAGTGCCATTCATCTCCGTGATGGTTTTCTTTCGTCATTCCCGCCTTCGCGGGAATGACGAAAGAATCATCGTACTGCCTGCTTTAAAGATATTCTTTGCGCCCTTTGCGCCTTTGCGGTGAATAAAAACACTCAAAAACCCCAAAAAGCGAGACCGATATGACCCAGCCCACCGGCACCCTGTACATCATTTCCGCCCCCTCCGGCGCCGGCAAGACCAGCCTGGTGAAGGCCATGCTCGGTGAACTGGAGGGCGCCAGCGTCTCCGTCTCCCACACCACCCGCGCCATGCGCCCCGGGGAGAATAATGGGGTCGACTATCATTTTGTAGAGAAGACTGAATTCGAGGCCATGGTGGCCCGGGGTGACTTCCTGGAACACGCGCAAGTCTTTGATAACTATTACGGAACTAGCAAGAGCGGGGTGCAGGGCCAGCTCGCCGCCGGCCAGGATGTGATCCTCGAGATCGACTGGCAGGGGGCGCGCCAGGTGCGTGACTGGCAGCCGGAGGCGGTGAGCATCTTCGTCCTGCCTCCCTCCCGTGAGGCCCTGGAGGAGCGGCTGCGGGGGCGTGGCACCGACAGCGACGAGATCATCCAGCGGCGCATGCGCGACGCGGTCAGCGAGATGAGCCACTACCCCGAATACGACTTCCTGGTCATCAACGACCGCTTCGAAACCGCCCTGGTGGAACTGAAGGCCATCCTGCTGGCCCAGCGCCAGCGCCTGGCCCTGCAGCAGGCGCGCCACCCGGGCCTTTTGGAGGCCTTGCTGGCCCCTGCATGACGATTCGGTTACACTCTGCGGCCCGCTGCACAGACCCGAACTCAGGTGGAATATGGCCCGCATTACCGTAGAAGATTGCCTGGAAAACGTCGATAACCGCTTTCAGCTGGTGCTGGTGTCCACCAAGCGCGCCCGCCAGCTCGCCAACGGCGCCGAGCCCTTCGTGCCCTGGGAAAACGACAAGCCCACGGTCGTCGCCCTGCGCGAGATCGCCGAGGGCCAGGTCGGCCCCGCCATCCTCGACGAGCCCGTCCGCGAAGAACCGGAGATCGTCATTGACCTGGCCACCGACCTGGACCTCGACCAGGAACCCCCGGCCACACCGCCCGCCGAATAAGCCTTCTCCGACCCGGACCTCCGCGCCGGGTCCGCAGCACCCCGCCCAGCCCCTCCATGACCGGTGTTGAAGTGAACGGGATTACCCTATGATGGGTTCCTCGAACCATGGCCGCACCAACCTGGCGCGCCATCACCACGGGGACAGGAACAGGGCCGCGATGACAGGGGAACCGGAACGTCTGCATGAGGACAAGCCGCGCTTTCTGATCAGCGACCTGTGCCGCAGCCTGGAGACCTACCTGGAACCAGACCAGGTGCAGGACGTCTACCGCGCCTACCTGTTCAGCGCCGAGGCCCACGAGGGCCAGCACCGCAAGTCCGGCGAACCCTACATCTACCACCCCATCGCCGTGGCGCAGATCCTCGCCGAGATGCACATGGACCACCAGAGCATCATGGCGGCCATCCTCCATGACGTGATCGAGGACACCCAGAGCTCCAAGGAAACGGTGGCGCGTCTGTTCGGCGAGGAAGTGGCCGAACTGGTGGACGGGGTGTCCAAGCTCACCCAGATCAGCTTCGAGAGCAAGGCCGAGGCCCAGGCGGAAAACTTTCGCAAGATGATGCTGGCCATGGTGCGCGATATCCGCGTCATCCTGGTGAAACTCGCCGACCGCCTGCACAACATGCGCACCCTGGGCGTCATGCGCCCCGACAAGCGCCGCCGCATCGCCCGCGAGACCCTGGACATCTACGCGCCCATCGCCAACCGCCTTGGCATCAACGCCATGCGTCTGGAATTGGAAGAACTGGGCTTCGAAGCCATGTACCCCATGCGCTACCGGGTGCTGCGCGAGGCGGTGCGCAAGGCGCGCGGCAACCGCAAGGAGATCCTCAACAAGATCGAATCGGCCATCCGCAACCGGCTCGAACAGGAACACATGAACTGCAGCATCTCCAGCCGCGAGAAGCATCTCTACAGCCTCTATAAGAAGATGCGTGGCAAGTCCCTGCCCTTCTCCGAGGTCATGGATGTCTATGCCTTCCGCATCCGGGTCGCGCGGGTGGACGACTGCTACCGGGCACTGGGCATGATGCACAATCTCTACAAGCCGGTGCCCGGCCGCTTCAAGGACTACATCGCCATCCCCAAGGCCAATGGCTACCAGTCGCTGCACACCGTGCTGTTCGGCCCCTACGGCGTGCCCATCGAGGCACAGATCCGCACCGAGGACATGGACCGCGTCGCCGAGGCGGGTATCGCCGCCCACTGGCTCTACAAGAACGGCGAGGGCAGTAGCAACAGCGCCGCCACGCGCGCCCGCGAATGGCTGCACGGACTGCTGGAGATGCAGCAGAAGGCGGGCAATTCCCTGGAGTTCCTCGAGAACGTCAAGATCGACCTGTTCCCCGACGAGGTCTATGTATTCACGCCCGCCGGCGACATCATGAACCTGCCGCGTGGCGCCACCGCCGTGGACTTCGCCTATGCGGTGCATACCGACGTGGGCAACACCTGCATCGCCACCAAGATCGACCGGCGCCTGTCGCCGTTGCGCACGCCGCTGCTCAACGGCCAGACGGTGGAAGTCATCACCGCGCCCGGCGCCCACCCCAATCCCGCCTGGCTCAACTTTGTGGTCACCGCCAAGGCGCGCTCCAATGTGCGCGCCTACCTGAAGAACCTCAAGCAGAACGAGGCGGAGAGCCTGGGCCGGCGGCTGCTGGAAAAGGCCATGGCCGGCCAGGGCATGTCCCTCGATGCACTGCAAGAGGAACAATGGACGCAACTGCTGCGGGAATGCAATATCGCCCAGCCCGAGGATTTGTTCGTCGACATCGGCATGGGCAACCGCACGGCCGCCCTGGTGGCGCGCAGCCTGCTCGCCGCGCAAGGTGCGGAGGCCGGTCAGTCGGCCACCTCCACCTCCTCCGGCACCACCCTCCCGCTCGCCATCCGCGGCACCGAAGGCATGGTGGTCAATTTCCCGCGCTGCTGCCATCCCATCCCCGGTGACAAGATCGTCGGCTTCATCAGCGCCGGCCGTGGCCTGGTGATCCACCGCGAAGGCTGCAACAACCTGATGGAACTGCGCGACCGCCCGGACAAGTGGGTGGACGTGGCCTGGGAACCCAATGTGGGTGGCGAGTACGCCGCCGATGTCCGCATGGAAGTGAAAAACCAGCGCGGCGTACTGGCCACCATCGCCGCCGCCATCTCCGAGACCGGCTCCAATATCGAGAACGTCTCCATCGAGGAACGTGATGGACTCGACACCAGCATGAGCTTCACCATCCTGGTGCGTGACCGTCAGCACCTGGCCCGCGTCATGCGCAGGGTGCGCAACATCCCCGAGGTGATGCGCATCAGCCGGGGACGGCGCTAGGGCTCCATCATTCCTCGTGTCCACCCCGTAGGAGCGGGCTCTGCCCGCGAATGTTCGCGGGCAGAGCCCGCTCCTACGGGGGCACGGCCGCGCATATGGGCGGGCTGCGCAAGCGGTGTTTCGTATTCCCCGCCTTGTGGCACAATGGCGCCCATCATTGCAAAGGAGCATGGCATGGCCCGTGAAATCATCCATACCGACCAGGCACCGCAGGCCATCGGCACCTATTCCCAGGCGGTGAAGACCGGCTCCACCGTCTATATGTCCGGCCAGATCCCGTTGGTTCCCGACACCATGGAACTGGTGGAGGGCAACATGGAGGCGCAGATCCGCCGCGTGTTCGACAACCTCGCCGCCGTGGCGCAGGCTGCCGGCGGCAGTCTCGCCGATGTCGCCAAGCTCAATATCTTCCTTACCGACCTCGCCCACTTCCCGTTGGTGAACGAGATCATGGCCGAGTATTTCCAGCCGCCCTACCCGGCACGTGCCGCCATCGGCGTGGCGTCCCTGCCGCGCGGTGCCGGTGTGGAGATGGACGCCATCCTGGAGCGCGCTGCGCGCCGGTCAGTGGGCGGTGGTGGAGGGCCAGGTGGACCTGGCCGAGGTGAAATTCGGCAAGCGCCGTTCGCTGCTGGTGCGCATCAGCGACGGCACCGGCGCGCTCACCCTGCGTTTCTTCCATTTCAATAAACTCCAGCAACAGGGTTTCCAGCGTGGCACGCGCATCCGCTGTTATGGCGAGGCCCGGCCCGGCGCCGTGACCCTGGAGATGGTGCATCCCGAATACCAGCGTCTGGAGGAAGACACCGCGCCCGCCGTAGAGGAATGCCTCACACCCGTGTATCCCACTACCGAGGGCGTGCACCAGCTGACCCTGCGCCGCCTGGCGGACCAGGCCCTGCAAGCTCTCGAAGGTCCGCACGAGCAGGTACTGCCCGACTGGCTGCCACCCGATTTGCTGGAAGGCTTCCCCTTCACCGGCCTGGCGGAGGCCATCCGCTACGTGCACCGGCCACCGCCCGAGGCCTCCGTGACCCAGCTGCTGGAGGGCCGGCATCCCGCCCAGCAACGCCTGGCCTTCGAGGAACTGCTGGCCCATCACCTGAGCCTGCGGCGGCTGCGCCACGAGGCGCGCGCCCAGCGCGCACCGGTACTGGAGGGCGATGGTGCACTGCGCACCGCCCTGCTCGCGAACCTGCCCTTCCAGCTCACGGCGGCGCAACGGCGCGTCGGCGAGGAGATCGCGACGGACCTGCGCCAGCCCCACCCCATGCTGCGCCTGGTGCAGGGCGACGTGGGTTCCGGCAAGACGCTGGTGGCCGCGGTGGCCGTGCTGCAGGCCATCGAGGCCGGCGGCCAGGCGGCGGTAATGGCGCCCACGGAACTGCTGGCCGAGCAGCACTACCGTAACTTCGCCGCCTGGCTGGAGCCCCTGGGCGTGACGGTGGCCTGGCTCACGGGTCGCATCAAGGGCAAGGCGCGCAGTGTCACCCTGGCGGCCATCGAGTCCGGCACGGCGCAACTGGTGGTGGGCACTCATGCCCTGTTCCAGGACGAAGTAACGTTCGCACGGCTGGGACTGGTGGTCATCGACGAACAACATCGCTTCGGCGTGCACCAGCGTCTGGCGCTGCGCGACAAGGGACGGAAGAACGGCCTGTACCCCCATCAGCTGGTCATGACTGCGACGCCCATTCCGCGCACCCTGGCCATGACCCTGTACGCGGATCTCGACAGCTCGGTCATCGACGAGCTGCCGCCGGGCCGCACGCCGGTGCAAACGGTGGCCATCCCCGGCAGCCGCCGGCCGGAGGTCATGGCGCGGGTGCGCGAGGCCTGCGGCGCCGGCCGCCAGGCCTACTGGGTGTGCACCCTCATCGAGGAATCGGAAGTCCTGCAGTGCGAGGCCGCCGCCGACACCGCCGAACTGCTGCGCGAACAACTGCCGGAACTGCGCATCGGCCTGGTACACGGCCGTCTCAAGGCGGCGGAGAAAGAGGCCGTCATGCGTGCCTTCCAGCAACGCGAGCTGGACCTGCTGGTGGCCACCACGGTGATCGAGGTGGGCGTGGACGTGCCCAATGCCTCGCTGATGATCATCGAGAACGCCGAGCGTCTGGGCCTGTCGCAGCTGCACCAGCTGCGCGGCCGGGTGGGACGTGGCGCCGCCAAAAGCAGCTGCGTGCTGCTCTACCAGACGCCGCTGTCACGCACCGCCAAGGTCCGCATCAATACGATGCGCGAAACCAACGACGGTTTCCTGGTGGCGCAGAAGGACCTGGAGCTGCGCGGTCCCGGCGAGGTGCTGGGCACGCGCCAGACCGGGCTGGCGCAGTTCCACATCGCCGACCTGCTGCGCGACGCGGCCCTGCTGGAACCGGTGGAACGGGTGGCGGAACAGCTGCTGCACGAGCACCCCGACCATGTGCCGCACCTGATCCGTCGCTGGCTGGGGCAGGCGGAGCGGTATGGGGCGGTGTGAACCTGCCTCGAATCCTGCTGATCGCGTCTGTAGGAGCGGGCTCTGCCCGCGAAGACGCCAGGTGGCGCTCCAGACGGTTCGCGGCCAAGGCCGCTCCTACGGGTGGCAAGCCGCATTCACGCGTGGCCGGCCCGGGCCTGTGCGATAATCCCACCCCATTGTGCCAACACCCGATGACAATCCCTTGAACAGCCCCCGCGCCGACAACCACCTCGCCTACCGTCTGCGCTGGAAACCCGCGCGCCAGGTGCTGCGCAGCCAGGTGCCGGAAGGCCTGCTGGACTGGCTGCTGGACACCGCCTCCCTGACTCGCCGCATCCAGCTGGCCTGTGATGGCGCGTTCCGGGTGCGGGTGCTGGAACAGGGTTGGGGACGGCCACGCCGCGACGAGATCGCCGCCCTGGGCATGCGCGCCAATGAACGGGCGCTGATCCGCCAGGTACAGCTGCGCTGCGACGAGCGGGTGTGGGTATACGCCCGCACCATCATTCCCCACGCCACCCTCACCGGGCGCCAGCGCCGCCTCGCCCACCTGGGCAGCAGACCCCTGGGCGCGGTGCTGTTCGCCGATCCCGGCATGCGGCGCGGGCCGGTGCAGGTAGCGCGCATCCAGCGCGGTCAGCCCCTGTACGAGGCGGCCTGCCGCGACCGGCGGGATCGTCCACAGGAAATCTGGGGCCGACGCTCGGTGTTCCGGCTGGCGGGCAAGCCGCTGCTGGTGGCGGAGATCCCTCGCAATGACGGGCATCTTCCGGCTTAAGTCAGTGCCATTCGCCTTAGTAAGCCGATCAGGTGGGCTTGTGCCAGCCGCCGACGCAGCCCTCCAGCAAATGGTCCATTTCCGGCACATCCCAGGTGCCCGCGCGATAGCGACTGATGGAAAAACGGTCTTTCCATTGTTCGAGGATCGGCTCGACGATCTCCCAGGACTCCTCCACTTCGTCGGCGCGGGAAAACAGGGTGGCATCCCCCAGCAGCACGTCCTGCAACAGGGTTTCATAGGCCTCTGGCACGTACATGTCGTCGCGCGCATAGGGTGCCCGCATCACCATGCGCTGCACGTCCGTGGTCAGGCCGGGCATTTTGGCGTTCATGCGCAGCACGATACCCTCGTCGGGTTGCAGCCTGAACACCAGGGCATTGGCCTTGGGCGGCGAGGCATGGCTGTCGAACAGGTTGAAGGGCGGCACACGGAACCGGATCATGACTTCCGAGGCGCGCCTTTTCATGCGCTTGCCTGTCCACAGGATGAACGGCACCCCCTGCCAGCGCCAGTTATCGATATAGAAGCGCACGGCGGCGAAGGTTTCCGTGGCGGAATCCGGTGACGCATCCTGTTCCGCCACATAGGCCGGCACCTTTTCATCCTCGACCACACCGGAAGCGTATTGCGCGGCCACGGCCATCCTTTCGATATCCTCGGGAGCAATGGCACGAATGGCGCGCAGTACCTTGATTTTTTCATCTCGCACCGCGTTGGCGGTGAACTCCACGGGCGGCTCCATGGCCACCAGGGTCATGACCTGCATCAAGTGACTCTGGATCATGTCACGCAGGGCCCCGGAGTTTTCGTAGTATTTCGCCCGGTACTCCATACCCAGGGTCTCGGCCGCGGAAATCTGGATATGATCGATGTAGTTACGATTCCACAACGGCTCCATGATGCTGTTGGCAAACCGGTACACCAGCAGGTTCTGCACGCTTTCCTTGCCGAGGTAGTGGTCGATTCGATAGATCTGTGATTCATCGAATGCCGTCTGCAATTCCCCGTTCAGCTCCCTGGCGCTTTGCAGATTCATGCCGAATGGCTTTTCGATGACGATGCGACGAAAGCCTTCCTGCTCGCTGATCAGGCCGGCCTGCCGCAGGCCACGGGTGACCGCGGGATACCACTGGGGCGGAATCGCGCAGTAGAACATCGCGTTCTTCCTGCCACCCAGGGTCTCGATGGATTCCGCCAGCCGCGCATAGGTATCGTCATCGGCGAGATCACCCGGCACCATCTTGAGCATGGCGGAAAACGAGCGCCAGCGTGCTTCGCTCATGGCGCCATCATCGAGGTATTTTTCCAGGCCTGCCTTGACCAGGTCGCGCCATTCCGCTTCGGTGTTGTTGTTGGCGACGCCGATGATGCGGCTCTGTGGATGAACCAGGCCGTATTCGACCATCTTGATCAGGGCCGGCATGAGTTTGCGCTTGGTCAGGTCGCCGGTGGCGCCGAAGATCACGATGTTCGTCGGTTCGGTGCTTTCGCCCCGCGGGCTCGGGTTGTCTTTGCTGGACATTATTCGTCCTTCCCGGAACTTTTTGACTGGCGGATACCGTGCCCCCCAAAGCCCGCGCGCATGGCATTGAGCAGCTTGCCGGCGTAGGAGGGTGATTGGCGGCTGCGGAAGCGCATTTGCAGGGCCAGGCTCAATACCGGCGTGGGGACCGCGTTTTCGATGGCATCCTCGATGGTCCAGCGGCCTTCCCCGGAATCTTCCACGTAATCGCTCAGCCGTTCCACCGCGCCCGAATCGGCCAGGGCGTCCGCGATCAGGTCCAGCAGCCAGGAGCGCACCACGCTGCCATGCTGCCAGATGCCGGCGATCTGGTGCATGTCCAGGTCCAGCTCCTGCCTGGATTCCATGAGTTCGAAGCCTTCGGCGAAGGCCTGCATCATGCCGTATTCGATGCCGTTATGGACCATCTTCACATAATGCCCGGCACCGGCGGGACCGACATGACCCCAGCCGCTGGCAGGGGTCGGCGCCAGCGATTCCAGGGCCGGCCTGATCATGGCCACGGCCTCGTCGCTGCCGCCGACCATCATGCTGTAGCCGTTGTCCAGCCCCCAGACACCCCCCGAGGTCCCGGCATCCACGAAGTGCACGCCCTGCTCCAGCAGTTGTTGTGCCCGTCTTTGGCTTTGCTTGTAGTTGGAATTGCCGCCGTCGATGATCAGGTCGCCGGCATCGACACCGGCGGCCAGCAATTTCGCGATACTGTCATCCACGAACTGATGTGGCACCATCAGCCAGAGGACGCGCGGCCTGGGCAGGCCCTGTACCAGTTCCGCCAGGCTGGCGGTGGCGGTGATGCCCGGCAATTCCCGGCCCAGGCCGGTTGCGGCCTGGGAATCCAGATCATAGGCCAGTATTTCATGCCGGTCCCGTGCCAGTCGTCGCGCCATATTCGCGCCCATTTTCCCAAGACCGATCATGGCCAGTTTCATAGACGGCTCCCCAAGCAGGATTTCAGGTGTAACTCCGGATCACCAACGACACACCCACTGCCGGCGCGGCATACGCTTACGGTTGGCTACCGGCCAACGATAACGTGCTTCTCGCCGCCAATGATAGTAGGAACAGGGTTGTTTCTTCTCCCGGGCAGGCGGCTGCGAGGCAACGCCCGGCCCTACCACCCAATCGATATGCGAAACCTTTCAAAACCCGGTCAAACGCTAGGGAACCTCTGATTTATTCGTCATTGCGAGGATGCCTTGACCCGAAGGGTAAGGTACACATGATGAAGCCCGAAGGGATTCTATGGGCCAGAAGCGACGTGGCAATCCCCAAGCTGTTGATCTGCCGTAGACTGAGATTGCTTCGCTGCGCTCGCAATGACGGTTTAGCAAATAAATCAGAGCTCCCCTAGGTTGAATGGCACTGACTTAACGTCATTGCGAGCGAAGCGCGGCAATCTCCTACCATGAAATCAGTCAGTTGGAGATTGCCGCGTCACTTCTGGCCCATAGAATCCCTTCGGGCTTCATCATGTG
>JAIVHA010000219.1 GCA_020201295.1 Lysobacteraceae bacterium
GGTGACGGTAGCGGGCCATCCTCGGCCACTTGCTGCCAGGCAGGCAGCGCCAACAGGGGCTCCGCGGTCAGGCGCCAGCCTTCGCTGCCGTGGAACCGGCGCCAGGCCTCGTGCACCAGCGCGCCCGCGAGCGCCCTGTCCTCCGCTGAATCACTGACTTCAGCCCAGGCAAGCAAGCCGGCGGCCACCTCGGCGTAATCTTCGAGATCGCCCGCAACGGCAAAGCCATCCTGGGTGCGCATTCTGTATACCACATCCTTGTCAACCAGATTGCGGCGGATGAAATCCCGCAGCTCACGCGCGGCGAGATGATGATTCTCCTGCCCGCTCACACGGGCAAGCTCTACCATGCCCTGTAGCAGCAGGCCATTCCAGGACGCCAGTTGCTTGTCGTCACGCGGCAACTCGCGGCGCGCCCGCGCGTGCAGCAATTTTTCCTCGATTGTTTCCAGCGACCGCAGCAAGCGCTGGTCACTCAAGCCGGTTAACGCTTTCACTTCGGCCATTTCACGCGACCGCATGGGCAAATGGCCGGCCTCGAAGACCGCATTTCCCTGCAACCCAAACCAATGCCCGGCCAGGACCAGTTCTGATGCATCGAGCAAATGGTTGAGCTCCTCGAGGCTCCAGAGGTAATAGCCTCCCTCGGTTCCCTCTCCATCCAGCGCGGACAAACTCGAGATATAGCCGCCATCGTCCGCGCGCATCTCCGCGCGAATGAATTCGAAGGTGTCCTCCGCCACCCGCAGCCATTCCGGCTCCTGCAGCACCTCGGCGGCGCGCGCATACAGACCCATCAGTTGGGCATTGTCGTACAGCATTTTTTCGAAATGCGGCTCGCGCCAGCCCGGGTCGACGGTGTAGCGGAAGAACCCGCCCCCCAAGTGATCACGCAAACCCAGCCACGCCATCTGCCGAAGCGTAAGCCGCAGGAATTTGGCGCGCGCGGGAGCCGGCTGGAGGGCCTGCATCTCCAGCATCACCCGCAGTTGGGGTGCGCGTGGGAATTTTGCCTGATCGCCAAACCCGCCCTCGAAATCATCGACCTCCTGCCTCACCGCGTCATCGAATGCCGCCAGCAGTGCACTGCCCTTCACGACGGGCCTGGGTGATTGACTGTCCCGACCGCTTGATTCGTCCATGGCTGCACGCGCCAACCGGCTCAGCTCGGCCGGATCCTCACGCCAGAGGGCCTCGAGGTTTTCAATCAGGTCCAGGAAGTTTTCCGGGGGTGCGTATAGCAAACCCAAAAGGGGATATCCTTCGGGCGTCAGGAATACATTCAGAGGCCAGCCGGAATGACCGCGCGTCTGCTGTACGAAATCGATCAGCTTGGCGTCGAGGGCCGGCAACAGCTCTCGGTCGATCTTGACCGGAATGGTAAAACGATTGAGAACAGCGGCAATTTCCCGATTCTGATAACTTTCCTGCTGCATGACGTGGCACCAGTGACAGGCGAAATAGCCACTGGAAATAAACAGCATGCGTCCTTCCTGCTGCGCCTGTAGCTGCACATCGGGATGCCAGTCACGCCATTGCACCGCATCATCAGCATGCATGGCCAGATAGGGGGATGGGTGGTCGGCAAGTGGGGATCGTGCTTCGCCAAGCGCCTCGAAGGAGAGCAGCAGAAACAGGAATATCAGCGGCATGACCAGTACTCCTCGCGGACAATCGTGCCATGTGGCCACAGGCATGATCATTGATGCCTGCTTATTTCGGCTCAGTCTTCGACCCTGAACCTTCCTCCGCCTCGATGCGGTCCAGCTCCGCGTCCATGTCATCGGGGGAAAGATCGGTGTCCGCCACCTCTTCTTCGGTGGCCGACTCGCGCACGAAATAACGCGACATGATGATGCCCACCTCGTACAACAGCCACATGGGCAGGGCCAACAGGGTCTGGGAGATCACATCGGGCGGTGTGAGCAGCATGCCGATGACGAAGGCCCCCACGATCACGTAGGGACGCTGCTTGCGCAGGGTCGCGGGCGTGACCGTGCCACTCCACACCAGCAGTCCGGCGCGGTGCCGGTGAGAAAGGCGAAGACGAGCGGGAACACCACGAAATAGGCAAAGGCCGCGCCAGCATAGAACAGCAGGGTACTGGAGACCAGCAGTGGCATTACCTTGCCGCGTTCATGGCGGTACAGGCCGGGCGCCACGAAGCCCCATACCTGGTAGAGAATGAAGGGCATGGCCAGGAAGATGGCCATTACCAGGGCAAGCTTGAAAGGAATCAGGAAGGGTGACGCCACCTCGATGGCGATCATGGAACTGCCTTCCGGCAGATGGGCGGTGAGCGGGCCGGCCAGCAGGGAGAACAGCTGGTTGGCAAAGGGCATCAGCAGCAGGAAGGCCACCAGCACCGCGAGCACCATGCGCAACACCCGGTCCCGCAGCTCCATGAGGTGGGACATGAAGGGCAGTTCGTCCAGGTCCTCGGGGGGAGATGGCTTAGCGGGTGTTGTCATCATCGGAAATCTTTACGGGACTGGGTTCCCTGGTCGGGGCCTTCGGCGCATCGGCAACAGCCTTCACCTGGTAATCGGGCTTCGCCTTCTCGAGCTCGTCCACGGCTTCCTGGGTTTCTTCCAGGATGTCGTGCAGACCGGGCAGCTGTGCCTGCTTCTGCAGGGCCTGTTTGAGTTCATCGGCAGCCAGTTCGCGATCGATATCGGCCTTGACGGAGGCCACCATGGAGCGCGCCTTGCCCAGCCACAGGCCGGCGGTGCGCGCCACTTTCGGCAGGCGTTCGGGACCGACCACCAGCAGCACGACGACGCCAATGAGCATCAATTCGAAAAAGCCGACATCAAACATGGAGGATCATCCGCGTGGGCGCCGTGGCGCCGCGTCGACGGGATTCAGGCCTTGTCCCGCTCTTTGCGGGTCACTTCCCCGTCGATGACACGGCCTTCCTCGTGTTCTTCCAGCTTGGCATCGGAGGATTTTCCTTCCTCCTCGCCATCCTTGACGGCCTGTTTGAAGCCTTTCACTGCGCCGCCCAGGTCGGAACCCAGGGTCTTGATGCGCTTGGCGCCGAACAACACCAGCACGATCGCCAGAACAATCAGTAATTGCCAGACACTAATGCCACCCATCACACTTCTCCTCGTCGTTGGCCTATGCGGCCGGTAGGCACGCAGGCCGGGTATCTATCGGACCCTTGGCGGCCAGGATGGTCTCGACGGCCTCTTCGCCCACTTTCTGCAGTATGGCATCCAGGCCCTTGTGGTACAGGCCGGCGACATAGGAACTGTCGGGGTCCGCCTGTTTGCGTTCCTCCAGCACCCGCGCCAGTTTTTCAAGGGTATCGCTCATATATGACTCTTCTGCCGCCGGCCTATTCCCGGTAGATCTCTGCGGGATCCTTGAGCACCGGCTCCACGACCCGCCACTCGCCGTCCTCCAGGCGGTGAAAGAAACAACTGCGCCTGCCCGTATGACAGGCGATGCCCCCCACCTGTTCGATTTTCAGTAACACTACATCCTTGTCACAGTCGAGGCGAATGTCCTTGACCTGTTGCACATGGCCCGATTCCTCGCCCTTGGGCCAGAGCCGCTGGCGCGAACGCGACCAGTATACGGCGCGGCCCTCCGCCACGGTGCGCGCCAGGGCCTCGCGGTTCATCCAGGCGAACATCAGGATCTCGCCGCTGGCCGCGTCCTGGGCAATGACCGGCACCAGGCCGTCTTCGGTCCACTGGACCTCGTCCAGCCAGGCGGTTTCGCTCACAGCCGCACCTCGACCCCCGCCGCGGCCATGTGTTCCTTGGCCTGGTGGATGCTGAATTCGCCGAAATGGAAGATGCTGGCGGCCAGCACGGCGTCGGCCTTGCCCTCCACCACGCCTTCCACCAGGTGGTCCAGATTGCCTACGCCACCGGAAGCGATCACCGGCACCTCCACCGCCTCGCTGACGGCGCGCACCAGTTCCAGGTCGAAACCGTTCCTGGTGCCATCGCGATCCATGCTGGTGAGCAGGATCTCGCCGGCCCCGTAGTCCACCATGCGCCGCGCCCATTCGATGGCGTCGAGACCGGTGGCCTTGCGGCCGCCGTGGGTGAAGATCTCCCAGCGTGGCGGTTCATCTTCGTCGCTCACGCGCTTGGCATCGATGGCCACCACGATGCACTGGGAGCCGAAGCGCTCGGCGGCCTCGCGCACGAACTCGGGGCGCGCCACCGCGGCGGTGTTGATGGCCACCTTGTCGGCGCCGGCATTGAGCATGCGCCGGATGTCGGGCAGCTCACGGATGCCGCCGCCCACGGTCAGGGGGATGAACACCTCGCCGGCCACCTGCTCCACCACGTGCACCATGGTCTCGCGGTCATCGGAGCTGGCGGTGATATCGAGGAAGGTGATCTCGTCGGCGCCTTCCTCGTCATAGCGGCGCGCCACCTCCACCGGGTCGCCGGCGTCGCGGATCTCGACGAATTTCACGCCCTTGACCACGCGCCCGGCGTCCACGTCCAGGCAGGGGATGATGCGCTTGGCCAGCCCCATCAGGCCCCGTCCACGAGGCGGTTCGCCTCGGCCAGATCGATGCTGCCTTCGTAGAGGGCACGGCCGATGATGGCGCCCATGATGCCCTCGTCCTCGCGCGCCGCCAGGGCGCGTATGTCATCCAGGGTGCTGACCCCGCCGGAAGCGATGACGGGGATGCTGATGGCATTGGCCAGTTCCGCCGTGGCTTCCACGTTGACGCCCTTCATCATGCCGTCACGGCCGATATCGGTATAGACGATGGCCTCCACGCCGTCGTCCTCGAAGCGCTGGGCCATGTCGATGACACTGTGGTGGGACAGCTTCGACCAGCCGTCGATGGCCACCTTGCCGTCCTTCGCGTCCAGGCCGACGATGATATGACCGGGAAACTCCAGGCACAGGTCATTGACGAAGTGGGGCGCACTGACCGCCTTGGTGCCGATGATGACGTACTGCACGCCGGCGTCCAGGTAGGCCTGCACCGTGTCCTCGTCGCGGATGCCGCCCCCCACCTGGATGGGCAGCTCGGGATAGGCCTCGGCGATACGGTGGATCACCTCGGCGTTCACCGGCTTGCCGGCGAAGGCCCCGTTCAGGTCCACCAGGTGCAGGCGCCGGGCACCCGCATCCACCCATTTTTTCGCCATTTCCAGGGGATCGTCCGCAAAGACGGTTTCATCCTCCATGCGCCCCTGGCGCAGGCGCACGCACTTGCCATCCTTCAGATCAATGGCCGGGATCAGCAACATTGCTCAGTTCCTCATTTTTCGATCGGATCCGCGTGGTGAGTGGGACAGGAATAACCGGTGATGAATTCCACCGTCCCCCACTCAGTGGTGCGCCGGCACTTCCCCGTTCCAGCGCACGAAATTGGCCAGCAATTGTAAACCCGCGTGCTGGCTCTTCTCGGGATGACACTGTACCGCAAAGAGGTTTTCCCGGGCCACCGCCGCGGCGAAGCCCAGGCCGTACTCGGTGCGTCCCGCCAGGTGGGCGGGATCGGCCGGGGTGGCATAGTAGCTATGCACGAAATAGAAGCGGCTGCCGTCGGGAATGTCACTCCACAGCGGGTGAGGCGCCGTCTGGTGCACCTGGTTCCAGCCCATGTGGGGGATTTTGAGACGAACGCCGCTGGCGGTGTCCGTCAGTCCCCCGGGGAAGCGGCGCACCTGGCCGGGAATCAGGCCCAGGCACTCCACCCCGCCGTTCTCCTCGCTATGGTCCAGCAGCGCCTGCATGCCGAGGCACACACCCAGCAGCGGCTTGTCCCGCGCCACCTCGCGCAGCAAATCGTCGAGACCAAGCCGGTGCAGCTCGGCCATGCAATCGCGAATGGCGCCCACGCCGGGGAAGATCACCCGGTCGGCACGGCGAATGGTATCGGGGTCGGCACTGACCCACACCCGGGCGTCTCCGGCCACGTGCTCGACGGCCTTGGCGATGGAGTGGAGGTTACCCATCCCGTAATCGATGATTGCAATGGAAGCCATGGGAACTGGTATCGAATCAGTGGCAGAGGATTTCGGCTCGGGCCGCGCGTAACGACCTTACAGACATCCCTTGGTGGAAGGCATGATGCCGGCCATGCGCGGATCCGGTTCCAGGGCCATGCGCAGGGCACGACCGAAGGCCTTGAACACCGTTTCCGCCACGTGGTGGGCATTCTTGCCGCGCAGGCAATCGATGTGCAGGGTTACCTTGGCATGATTGACAAAGCCCTGAAAGAACTCATGAAACAGATCCACATCGAAGTCTCCGATGCGGGCGCGGGGAAACTCCACGGCGAACTCCAGCCCCGGGCGGCCGGAGAAGTCCACCACCACCCGGGACAGGGCCTCGTCCAGGGGCACATAGGCATGGCCATAGCGGCGGATGCCCTGCTTGTCGCCCAGCGCCTGCGCGACGGCCTGGCCAAGGGCGATGCCGATATCTTCCACCGTGTGGATCCAGGTTCACCGTCACGGTGATCTGGGTTTCCAGGGTATCGCGGCTGACGCTGGCCGTGCGTGCTGACATGGACTTCCTACCTGTGGTGGCCCGCGGCGGGGGCTGAGGGTGAATCCTAGCGGAATTTCCCTCGCCAGAGAACTGCCGCTGACAAAAAATGCCGATTTTTCCTGATCTTGGCCCCATCCGGTGGAAGCCGGTGCAGGACCGGGCCGGCGCACGCAATTCATTGATTCCACACCATGAATCTGGTTCAATGGAGGCTGTCCCGCAAGGATGTGCTCACCCGATCATGGCAAATCTTCAGCCCGGCAAGCCCCTGGACATGGCGGCCATCAAGGTCGCCTGCGCCAACTGCAACCTGCATAACCTGTGCCTGCCACTGGGCATCGATACCCGGGACATCGAGCGCCTGGACGATATCATCAATCGCAAGCGGCCCCTGGCACGCGGCGAATACCTGTTCCAGGCCGGCGCGCCCTTCCACGCCATCTACGCCATTCGCTCCGGTTCGGTGAAGAGCTTCACCGCCACCGAGGATGGCCAGGAACAGGTCACCGGCTTTCACCTGCCCGGCGAACTGGTGGGCCTGGATGCCATCAGCTCCGACACCCACAACTGTTCCGCCCGCGCCCTGGAAACCACCAGCGTATGCGAGATTCCCTACCCCCAGCTGGAAGAGCTCAGCGCCCTGATGCCCAGTCTGCAGCGCCAGCTGCTGCGGGTCATGAGCCGGGAGATCCTGCAGGACGAGCACATGATGATGCTGCTCGGCCGCAAGGCCGCCGATGAACGCCTGGCCGCCATGTTGATGAGTATGTCCAATCGTTTCAAACAGCGCGGCTTTTCCCCCCGGGAATTTCACCTCAGCATGTCGCGCAACGATATCGGCAATTACCTGGGCCTGGCGGTGGAAACCGTCAGCCGCCTGTTCACCCGCTTCCAGGAAGATGGCCTGCTGGAAACGGAGCGCAAGCATGTGCGCATCCTCGACCTGGCCCGTCTCTCCGTCCTCGCGGGCGCCAATCGCATCTCTCCCGACGAATAATCCCGGTGCCCCGCGCACCTACTCCCCGCTTTATTGACGCAAATCATTGTTTGTCCGCGCCGTTGCGAACAAAGTATTTGCGAATCTTCTGAATTACCCCTGAAACCAGTCGCGGGTCCCGTGCCCTGTGCAGTCCGCTGCCCGCGCGACACGGAGAAAATGCCATGAAACATGCAGTAACCCGATCCCTGATGGCCGCCGCCATCACCCTCGGCAGCGGCAGCACCCTCGCTCTGGAACAGGGTGACTGGATCGTGCGCGTGGGTGCCGCCCATGTGAATCCCGATGCCAGCAGCGATTCCGTTGCAGGCTCGACGCTGGATGTAGGTAACGATACCCAGCTGGGCATTACCCTCGGCTACATGTATACGGACAACATCGGCATCGGCCTGCTGGCCGCCACGCCATTCAAACACGACATCGAGCTGGTTGGTACTGGAACCGTGGCGGAAACCAAGCATCTGCCACCGACCCTTACCCTGCAGTACCATTTCGCACCCAGGAGCAATGTGCGGCCCTTCGTGGGCGCCGGCCTCAATTACACCAACTTCTTCAGCGAAGAAGGCAAGGGCGCTCTTGCCGGCAGCAGTATCAAGCTGGATGATTCCTGGGGCCTGGCGGCCGAAGCCGGCGTTGATATCGATATCAATGACCGCTGGTTCGTCAGTGGGCAGGTATGGTACCTGGACATTGATACGAAAGCAGACATCAGCGGCGTCGCCAACAATGTTAACGTGGATATCGATCCCTGGGTTGTCATGATCGGGATCGGTACTACATTCTAGAAGTCGGTAGCAAACGGGCGGCAACCCCGGGGTTGCCGCCCGCATTCCGTTTGTTTTTGTATTCATAACCCGAGGACAGGTATGAACACGCAGACCACCTACAACTACAAGGTCGTGCGCCAGTTCGCCATTATGACGATCGTATGGGGTATCGTCGGCATGCTGGTGGGCGTCGTCATCGCGGCCCAGTTGGTTTGGCCCCAACTCAATTTTGATATCCCCTGGCTGACCTACAGCCGCTTGCGGCCCCTGCACACCAATGCCGTCATCTTTGCCTTCGGCGGATCGGCGCTGTTCGCGACTTCCTATTATGTAGTGCAGCGCACCTGCCAGACGCGCCTGTTCAGCGACGGCCTGGCGGCCTTCACCTTCTGGGGCTGGACGCTGGTCATCCTGCTGGCGGCCATCACCCTGCCCCTGGGCATCACCTCCAGCAAGGAATACGCCGAGCTGGAATGGCCCATCGACCTGCTGATCGCCGTGGTCTGGGTGTCCTATGCCATCGTGTTCTTCGGCACCATCCTCAAGCGCAAGGTCAAGCACCTGTACGTGGCCAACTGGTTCTACGGCGCCTTCATCCTCACCGTGGCCGTGCTGCACATCGTCAACAGCGCCGCCCTGCCGGTGAGCCTGACCAAGTCCTACTCGGTATACCCCGGCGCCATCGACGCCATGGTGCAATGGTGGTACGGCCATAACGCGGTAGGCTTCTTCCTGACCGCCGGCTTCCTCGGCATGATGTACTACTTCGTACCCAAGCAGGCCAACCGGCCCATCTATTCCTACCGTCTGTCAGTGGTACATTTCTGGGCGTTGATCTCCACCTACATGTGGGCCGGCCCGCACCACCTGCACTACACGGCCCTGCCCGACTGGACCCAGTCACTGGGCATGGTGTTTTCGCTGATCCTGCTGGCGCCCAGCTGGGGCGGCATGATCAACGGCATCATGACCCTGTCCGGCGCCTGGCACAAACTGCGCACCGACCCGATCCTGAAGTTCCTGATCGTGTCCCTGTCCTTCTACGGTATGTCGACCTTCGAAGGCCCGATGATGGCCATCAAGACAGTGAATGCCCTGTCCCACTACACCGACTGGACCATCGGCCATGTGCATGCCGGCGCCCTGGGCTGGGTGGCCATGATCTCCATCGGTGCCATCTACTTCCTGGTCCCCAAACTGTTCGGCCGGGAACAGATGTACAGCCTGAAGCTCATCGAGTGGCATTTCTGGATGTCCACCATCGGCGTGGTGCTGTACATCGTCGCCATGTGGATCGCGGGCATCATGCAGGGCCTGATGTGGCGCGCGGTCAATGCCGACGGCACCCTGACCTACAGCTTCGTGGAAACCATGCAGGCCATGTACCCCTACTACTTCGTGCGCTTCCTGGGCGGCCTGGTCTTCCTGCTCGGCATGTTCGTCATGGCCTACAACGTCATCAAGACCGTTTCCGGGCAGCGTGCGGTCGACGCACCCGTGCCGCAGACCGCCTGAGAGGAGAACGATCATGAGTCATGAAATCGTCGAGAAAAACATCGGCTTGATGGCACTGTTCATCCTGCTGGTCATCAGTGTCGGCGGCCTGGTGCAGATCGTGCCGCTGTTCTTCCTGAAGAGCACCACGGAGCCGGTGCAGGGACTGAGTCCCTACACGGCCCTGGAACTGGAAGGTCGCGACGTCTATGTTCGCGAGGGCTGCTATGTCTGCCATTCACAGATGATCCGCCCCTTCCGGGCCGAGACCGAGCGCTACGGTCACTACTCGGTGGCCGGAGAATTCGTCTACGACCATCCCTTCCAGTGGGGCTCCAAGCGCACCGGGCCGGACCTGGCCCGGGTCGGTGGCCGCTACTCCGACGATTGGCACCGCATCCATTTGATCAATCCCCGTGACGTGGTGCCGGAATCGAACATGCCCGGCTATCCCTGGCTGGCGGAAAACGTGCTGGACGGCCGGCTGACGCCACGCAAGCTCAGCACCATGCGCACCCTGGGCGTTCCCTATACGGATGATGATATTGCCAACGCCAGCGCAGCGGTACAGGGCAAGACGGAAATGGATGCCATCGTCGCCTACCTGCAACGCATGGGCACGGCCCTCAAATAGGAGAGACGGAATCATGGA
>JAIVHA010000068.1 GCA_020201295.1 Lysobacteraceae bacterium
GAGTGGGCAAGTCCCAGATGGTCGCCCAGGTGGCCGCGGACCATGGCGTGCCGGTGATCGACATCCGCCTGTCGCAGATGGAACCCAGCGACCTGCGCGGCATCCCTTTCCGGGTAGGTGACCACGTGGAGTGGGCGGTGCCCGCCATGCTGCCCGACGCCACGCGCCATGGTCCGCGCGGTATCCTGTTCCTGGACGAGATCACCTCGGTGCCGCCCAGCGTGTCGGCCGCCGCCTACCAGCTGATCCTCGACCGTCGCCTCGGTGCCTATGAGGTTCCCCTTGGCTGGGCCATCTTCGCTGCCGGCAATCGCCAGGGCGACCGCGGCGTGACCTACACGATGCCGGCGCCCTTGGCCAACCGCTTCTCCCATTTCGAACTGGACGTGAACCTGGACGACTGGGTGGCCTGGGCCTATGCGCACGGCATCGACGAACGCCTGATCGGTTTCCTGCGCTTCCGTCCCGAACTGCTGTTCGAGTTCGACCCGGCCCACAACCCGGTGGCGTTCCCGTCGCCGCGCTCCTGGGAGTTCGCCCACCGGGCCCTGCACAAATTCGGTGACAACAACGAGCTGATGGTGGGCGCGCTGCAG
This sequence comes from Lysobacteraceae bacterium, assembly GCA_020201295.1. Classification (GTDB taxonomy): domain Bacteria; phylum Pseudomonadota; class Gammaproteobacteria; order DSM-19610; family DSM-19610; genus JAIVHA01. The sequence continues at coordinate 597 of JAIVHA010000068.1, forward strand.
GCCTGCGTGGGCCCGGCCGCCGGGGTCGAGCTGGCCGCCTTCGTGGACAACCTGGACCAGTTGCCGGACCTCGATGCCATCCTGCGCGGCGAGCAGGTGTCCGTGCCGCGCGAAACCGATCTGCAGTACGCGGTGGCGTCGGCCCTGGTGGCGCGCGCCATTCGTGTCAAGGACACGCCAGAGGCCCAGGAAGGCTGGGGACGCATCCTCGATTACGCCGGACGTTTCCCGCAGCGGGAAATGGGCGTCATGCTGGTCTCCGACATGCACCGGGCCGTGGGCCAGGATCTGTTCGGCGTACCCCAGTTCTCGGTCTGGGCCAAGGCCGTGGCCGATGTGATGCTGTTCGACATGTAGACCCGCCGGGCGATGCTGAACGACGACATCGAAACCAAGCTGAGCGCGGCGCGCACCCGCCTCATTTTGGAACGTCCCTTCCTCGGCGCACTGGTGCTGCGCCTGCCCATGAAGGCGGCCAGGCCGGAACGTTGCAAGTCCATCGGCACCGACGTGCGCGCCCTCTATTACAACCCCGACTACATCCGCCAGCTCACCCTGGAGCAGACCCAGTTCGTGCTGGCCCACGAGGCGCTGCATTGTGCCCTGTCCCATTTCGCGCGCCGCCAGCACCGCGTCAAGCAGCGCTGGGATATCGCCTGCGACCTGGCCATCAACCCCTTGCTCATCAAGGACGGCCTCAAGCCACCGCCCGGCGTGTTGCTGGAATCGGGCTACGAGGACATGACCGCCGAGGAGATCTATCCCTTCATCAAGGACGATCTCCAGCAGGAAACCCACGACGATCATTTCTACGACCAGGACCAGCACAACCGCGACCAGCGCAAGCCGCCACCACCGCAACAGCAACAGGATGCCGGCCGTGGCGAAGAACCGCGTGAGTCCGATGCAGGGCAGGGGGAGCGGCCGGAGACCGACGAGAACCAGGCCAGCGGCGCCGGCGCCGCCCCGGAGCTGGACGAGCAGGGTGAGGAGGACGAGGATTTTCCGCCGCCGCCCCTGAACGAGACGGAACGGGAACAGCTGGCAGTGCAGTGGCGCCAACGCCTGGCCGGTGCCGCCCAACAGGCCCAGCAGGCCGGCAAGCTGAGCAGCACCATGGCGCGCCTGGTGGATCACCTGCTGCAGCCGCAGCTGCCCTGGCGCATGCTGCTGGCGCGCTACATGACCGCCTCGGCGCGCGACGACTACAGTTACTTCCGGCCCTCGCGCCGCGAGGGCGAGGCCATCTTCCCCACCCTGCGCAGCAGCCAGGTGGATGTCATGGTGGTGGTGGACACCAGCGGCTCGGTGCGCGACCAGGAGATCCGCGAGTTCATCACCGAGATCGACGCCATCAAGGGCCAGATGCGCGCGCGCATCACCCTGCATGCCTGCGACGCGGCGTTATCAAAGAACGGCCCCTGGATCTACGAACCCTGGGAGGCATTCACCGTGCCGGTCGGCATGCAGGGCAGCGGTGGCACCCGCTTCACCCCGGTGTTCGACTGGATCCGCGCGCAGGGCAGCAACCCCGACCTGCTGGTGTACTTCACCGACGCCGATGGCGAGTTCCCGAAACAGGAACCGGAATTCCCGGTGCTGTGGCTGGTGAAGGGGCGCGGCAAGGTGCCTTGGGGGCAGCGTATCCAGCTCAATTGAGGAAGGCCAACCATGCACGGTTGGCTTTTTTGCTTGGTGGAGCGGAGGAGGATCGAACTCCCGACCTTCGCATTGCGAACGCGACGCTCTCCCAGCTGAGCTACCGCCCCATGGCTTGCCGCGGTACCGCGCGGCGGGCGATGCATTCTACCATCAACCCGATGAAATTCGATGGCCGTGAATGTGGTCGGGTGGCGGTTTTTCACCAAAACCATGGATCCCGGCATACGCCGGGATGACGGTGGTAGGGATGACGTGGCCGGGATGACGGTGGCCGGGATGACGGTGGCCGGGATGTTGTCCTGGCGCGCATTGCGCCTGTGCGGTGACTGCTTTTCAACAGCTAACGGCATTCCCCCACCGATCCCGGCCGGCAGCGGCGCCGGTCGGTCCACATGGCGCTGTCGAGGCGTGCGCCCGTGAGATCGGTGTTGGTGAGATCGGCACCCACCAGGTAGGCGCGACTGAGGTCGCTGTCGGTGAAGATGGCGCCGATGAGCAGGGCGTTCTCGAAGCGGGCCTTGTGCAGGTCGGCATCGGTGAAGTCGGCGCCTTCCAGGCTGGCGTCGACGAAGCGGCTATCCCGCGCCTGGACCTCCTGCAGGTGCGCACCGGCCATGCGCGCGCGGTCGAAGCTGGCCTCGGTGAGGTCGGCGCCGCGCAGGTCGGCACCTTCCAGCCGCGCCTCCAGGAACTGGGCTTTCTGCAAGTGCGCGCCTTGCAGCTGGGCGCCCGGCAGTTCGGCGCGGCTGAAGCGGGCACCGCCCAGTTGCGCACCCTCGAAGCGGGCCTCGCTGAGCACGGCGCGGGTGAGGATGGCGGATTCCATCAGTGCCGCGCTGAAATCGGCGCCGCCGGCCTCGGCATAGCTCAGGTTGGCACCGCGCAGGTTGCTGCCGCGCAGGCGGGCGCCCTGCAGCCGGGCGTTGCGCAGGCTGGCATTGCGCAGGTCCAGGCCCTCCAGATCGCGCTCGCGCAGGTCGCAGCCGGTCCAGTTGACCTGGCGGGCGGGCGGGTCGTCGCAGGCGGCCTGGGTGGGCAGGGCGAGGCACAGCAACAGGGGTGCGGTGGCATAAGCCCAGCGCATTCCCCCATACATTCTCTTGCGTGGTACTTTGCGGTGCGGCCGGGAATAATGGGTCGAACGCAAGGGCGTACGATAACCGGAGGAGAATAACGACATGCGTGTAATCCTATTGGGTGGGCCGGGTGCCGGCAAGGGCACACAGGCGAACTATATCAAGGAACGCTACGGTATCCCGCAGATCTCCACCGGCGACATGCTGCGCGCTGCCGTGAAGGCGGGCTCGCCGCTGGGCATCGAGGCGAAGAAGACCATGGATGCCGGTGGCCTGGTGTCCGATGACATCATCCTCGGCCTGGTGAAGGACCGTATCCAGGAAGATGACTGCCGCAACGGCTTTTTGTTCGACGGTTTTCCGCGCACCATCCCCCAGGCCGAGGCCCTGCGCGAACAGGGCGTGGACATCGACTGCGTGGTGGAGATCGACGTGGACGACGAGGAGATCGTCGGCCGCATGGGAGGACGCCGTGTGCACCTGCCCTCGGGCCGCACCTACCATGTACAGTTCAACCCGCCGAAGGAGGAGGGCAGGGACGATGTCACCGGCGAGCCGCTGATCCAGCGTGATGACGACCGCGAGGACACGGTGCGCAAGCGTCTGCAGGTCTACCATGAGCAGACCGAGCCGCTGGTCGCCTTTTACTCCAGGTGGGCCGAGGCCGGTGGGCCGGGCGCGCCGCGCTATGTGCGCATCCCCGGCGTCGGCCGGGTGGAGGAGATCCGCGACCGTATCTTCGCGGCCCTGGGCTAG
>JAIVHA010000220.1 GCA_020201295.1 Lysobacteraceae bacterium
CCACTGCCGGCGGCCAGCAGCCGCTTCATGGGAAACTCGGGGGAGGTGTGCAGGTAGAGCGGCTGGCCGGCGGGCTGGCCCGGCCCCTGGTAGGGAGTCTGGAAGCTCGCCAGTGCCGGATCGCTACTGGCGGCCACGGACAGCAGTGGCGTTTCCACTTCCAGCACCCCACGCCGCGCAAAAAAATCCCGCAGCCGTTCCAGCATACGGGCCCGCAGACGCAGGGTGTCCAGGGACGCACCGGGCCGCCAGTCCACCGCCATGACAGGGCGTTATTCCTTGGCGCGGGAGACGTACTCGCCGGAGCGGGTGTCCACCTTGAGCAGATCACCCACGTCGATGAACAGTGGCACGCGCACCACGGCACCGGTTTCCAGGGTGGCGGGCTTGCCACCACCGCCGGAGGTGTCGCCGCGCACGCCGGGGTCCGTTTCGGTCACGGCCAGCACCACGAAATTGGGGGGGGTCACACTGATGGGCGCGCCGTTCCAGGTGGTGACCAGGCAGGTATCCTGCTCCTTCAGCCACTTGGCCGCTTCGGCCACGGCGGACTCATCCGCCGACACCTGCTCGAAGCTGTTCGGGTCCATGAAGTGCCAGAACTCGCCATCGTTGTAGAGGTATTGCATGTCCTGGTCCATGACGTCGGCGGCTTCCACGCTGTCCCCGGACTTGAAGGTACGCTCCACCACCCGCCCGGTCTTGAGGTTGCGAATCCTGACGCGGTTGAAGGCCTGGCCCTTGCCAGGTTTGACAAACTCGTTTTCGATGACGGAGCATGGATCCCCATCGAGCATGATCTTCAGGCCACTCTTGAATTCATTGGTGCTATAGCTTGCCATCGACTACCTTCCCTTCGTCGCGCCACGGGCGCCCAGGTCTGAAAAGGCGCCCATGATACCCCGAACCGCCGTCCTGCAACACACGCCCGCCTGGCAGCGGGCGCTGGCGCAGGCCATCCAGGATCCCCGGGAGCTGTTGCGTCTGTTGCAACTGGACCAACAGCTGGAGATCGCCAAGGACCCGGCCGCGCTGCAATTCCCCCTGCGCGTGCCGCGCGGTTTCGCTGCCCGCATGCGCGTCGGTGACCCCCATGACCCGTTGCTGCGCCAGGTGCTGCCCCTGGATGCGGAGGGCCATCCAGCAGCCGGGTTTAGCCACGACCCCCTGGCGGAACAGGGCGCCATGCCGGTGCCGGGACTGCTGCACAAGTACCAGGGCCGGGTGCTGCTCACCCTCACCGGGGCCTGCGCCATCCACTGCCGTTATTGTTTCCGGCGCCACTTCCCCTACAGCGAGGCCAACCCCGCCAGCTCCCACTGGGAGGCCTCCCTGGACTACATTCGCCGCCACCCGGACATCGAGGAGGTACTGCTCAGTGGCGGCGATCCCCTGTCCCTCAGTGATCGGCGCCTGGGTCCGCTGGTGCGGGAACTGGCGGCCATTCCCCACCTGAAACGGTTGCGTATCCACAGCCGCCTGCCCGTGGTGCTGCCCGAACGCGTGGATGGCGACCTGCTCGCCTGGCTGGCCGACTGTCGCCTGACCCGGGTGCTGGTGATTCATGCCAATCACGCCCGGGAACTGAACGACCCGGTCCACCGGGCCCTGTCTGAAATCCGCAATACGGGCACCCACCTGCTGAACCAGGCGGTCCTGTTGCGGGGCGTCAACGACAGCGTCACCGCCCTGGCCGAGCTGTCCGCGGCCCTGATCGATACCGGCGTGCAGCCCTACTACCTGCACCTGCTGGACCGGGTGGCGGGAACCGCCCATTTCGAGGTGCCAGAGGCGGAGGCCCTGGCCCTGCTGCGCGCGCTGCAGGCAGGCCTGCCCGGCTATCTGGTGCCGCGCCTGGCCCGCGAGGAAGCGGGCGCCACCTCCAAGCACTGGCTGCAACCCTGAAATGGCTGCTTCGGTTCAGCCCCTGGATTGGTATACTGCCGCTTCAGAATCCGGACCGGCGCACGCTATTAGATGGTGAATGCCATCCATGGCGACCCAACCCGCCTGTGGCGGCCTGAATCAGGAACCCGACCCCATATCCCATGCAATTGCATATACAACAACGCAAGTCCCGGGGAACACCCAGCTTCGATGCCAACCCCACCGCCGTGGCCCGTTGGCTGGAGACACTGCCCACCGTCAACATCGGCGAGACGGCCCGCCGGCTCTACGGGGCGCTGGGCGACCTCAGCCAGCAGAGCCTGTCCCCGGCGCAGCGTTTCAAGGTCCTGGAACTGCTGCGACCCCAGGTGTTCTATGTGCTGGAGGCGCTGAAGAAACACATCATCGGCCAGTCCTTTCCCCTCGGCGACAAACCCCGCAAGGTGGCGCGACTGGCCCGGGAATTGCTGCGCGAACTGGGCGATGGCTACAAGATCCTGGTCATGGAGGAAACGGCCGGCAGCGGTCGCCGGGATACCCGCACCCTGACCACCGGCCTGCATCGCGCCATGCAATGCCTGGCGCAGCTGCTGCTCAAGGCCTACCAGACCTACGCCCCCCATCCCGAGGGGGTCTGGTCGGACATCCACCAGCTGTATCGCTACAGCGAGAGCCAGGACCTGCACCGGACCCCGGTACCGGTGGACGTGCCCGAAGGCACCCTGCCGAGCAGCATCGAAACCCTGTACAAGCAGATCCTCCTGCTCGCCCTGGCCTGCCCCTACCGCATGCGCCACGGAGAAGCGGAGGAGGTACAAGCCCGGCTGGAGCACTGGGCGGAACACAGCCGCCTGACGTCCATGGCCCTGCCCGGCCATCAGCCCGGCCTGTTCATGACCAATCTGGCGAGCGACGAGCCCCCCATGTACCGATCCCTGCGCCAGGGTGACGAGAACGACGTGCTGTGCCGCGCCCTGGACACCGCCGAGCTGGCCGAGGATATCCGCGCGGCCCTTTCCACACTGCCCGAGGAGCAGCCGATTCCCGCCCCCCTGGAACATACCCTGCGCCGGCTCATGTTGGCCTGGGGCGTGATGCCCAAGCGCCGCTTCTCCCGCAGCCAGCAGTCCGCCCGGGTGGCGGTGGCCATGGGGCTGGCCGCCAGCCACCATTTCATCAGTGGCGAAGCGGCCTTCAGCGCGGCCGCGGGTCAGCTGGAAACGGGTTACCAGGAACGACCCCGCTTCAAGCCGGATAGCGTCCATAGTGAGCGCGGCGGTGCGCCCGATCTCTGGGAACTGGAACCGGTGCCCATGAACCAAGGCACGCCCCTCCAGTCCAACCCGCGGCACCGGGTGGAGATCCCCACCGGCCTGGAAGATGAAATGGCGGAACCCGCCCTCCAGTCCCATGACTGGCACATGATCAACGTCGGTGCCGGAGGCTACTGTCTGCTCTGGGATCGGCTCGAGAATTCCCGTGCCCAGGTTGGCGAACTGGTGGGGATACGGGAACTGGAAGACCCGGACAGCTTCCACTGGCGCCTGGGCGTGGTGCGCTGGATGAAGACCAACACCGGCCTGGAACTCGGGGTGCAGATGTTGTCGCCGGGCGCCGTGGCCGTGGGTGCGCGCCCCTACCCGGCCATCTCCCAGGATCCGCAATTCAGCCGGGCCCTGCTGCTACCGGAAATCCGCGCGCTGCAACAGCCGGCCACATTGCTGCTGACCGCGCCCCCCTTTCGCGTGGGTGGCAGCGCCATCATCAACAGCCACGGCCGGGAGGTAAAGGTGAAACTGCACAAGATGGTGGAAAACACCGGCAACTTCGCCCAGTTCCAGTTCGTCACCCTGGAAGATACCGAACGCGCGGCCAGCAATCCCTTCCAGGAAGAGCAGGAAACCGTCTCGGCTTCGGACCTCGACGGGGTGTGGGAGCTGCTCTAGGAGCCTGTCGGACTTGAGCGATCGTAGCGAGCAAGGTGGGAGAGCGAGAACAAATTTTCATGATTTCGAGGCGCATAGTAGACCTACGCAACGAGAAATCAGGGAAATTTGGGCCGCTCTCCCGCCGGCGCAGTACGACTGCATGGATGCAGGAGGTAGAGCAACGCATGGAGCAGTTACCGAGATCAGCCTCAAGTCCGACAGGCTCCTAATAGAGCCAGGGGGCGGGCGCGGGCTATGGCCGCATCGATGAGCTCGGAGCCAATGCCGCGATGCGACTGCGACGGCACCACCGACATGGGACCCAGGGCGAGGACCTCCACGCTGCCACCGGCCTGCCGGAGCAGCACCCGGGACAACAGCACATGCCCGACGATGCGCCCGTTCAACTCGGCCACCAGCGACAGGTCGGGCACGAACCCGGGTGAGCCGCGCAGCTCACCCACCAGCTGGGCCTCTGCCTCACCCTCGAAGGCACTGAGGTTGACCACATCGATGGCACGCACATCTTCGGGGGTCTCGGCCCTGACGATTATCTCTTGCATTTTGGTCTCCGTGGCAACCCGTGCCCTGCGTGGACATATTTGGCCGACTTCACGACCGCACGCATTCTCGCGTGCATCCATGCTAGCAGGAATATCCTTACTGGAAAACAGGGGGAAAATCCGTTACAAGATCCCCTGGCTTGCGGCAAGGTACCATTCAAGGCCACGGAAACACGGCCGACACCATCACTGGCGCAAAATCCGATACAAACCCGCAGGCATCCGCGACATAGCGCCATATCCCACGCCTGGGGAACCGGACATGGCAGTATTCAAGAGGTAAAAGGTGGACAAGGAAAAGACACTACGTTTGATCATCGTCGAGGAGTCACGCAACGACGCGGAGGCCCTGGCCAACATCCTGCGCAATGCGGGTTATGCCGTGCGGCATGTCCCGGTCTACGACCAGGAAGAACTGGAGACCGCCCTTGCTGCCCAGGTACCGGACCTGATCCTGTGTGCGCTGGAGTTCGAAACCTTGTCCCTGGACGATGTTTTCACCCAACTTGCCCAGCTGCGGCTGGAGATCCCGGTGATCGCCGTCGGCGCCACCGCCACCGAGGCCGAGATCACCGAGGTCCTGCGTCATGGCGCCGCGGATCTCGCCACCTACGACCAGCCGGAGCGCCTGCAACTGATCATCGCCCGGGAATTGAAGAACCAGCAGCTCTGTGCCAACGCCCGCCGTTACGAGTCCTCCTTCCGGGAAAGCGAGAAGCGCGCCCGCAGCCTGATGGAAAGCTCGCGGGACGCCATCACCTACATTCACGAGGGCATGCACATCTACGCCAACCGCTCCTACCTGGAGATGTTCGGCTTCGACGAGCTCGACGAGATCGAAGGTACGCCGATCCTGGACATGGTGTCCCAGGAGGACCACACCATGTTCAAGGATTTTCTGCGCAACTATGGCAAGGAAGAACAGGTACAGGAAGAGCTCGATCTCCGCGGCCTGTTGCCCGACGGCACCACCTTCAAAGCCTGCATGGAATTTTCCAGCGCCACCATCGAGGGCGAGCCCTGCACCCAGATCATCATCCGCAACCAGTCCAACAGCCAGGAACTGGAACAGAAACTGAAATACCTCAGCAAGCAGGACATCCTCACCGGCCTGTACAATCGCCACGATCGAGGAATATATCGCCGAGGTGGAAGACCAGTCGGTCACCACCAGCTGCAGTATCGGCCTGAGTCTGATCACCGAAAGCGCGCCCACGGCCCAGCAACTGCTGGCCCAGGCCGACCTCGCCTGCGAACTGGCCCGTTCCGCGGGCGGCAATCGCGTCCATCTGCACAATCCGGTGGCCGACGAAAAGCGCGGGCGGGAACGTGAACAGCAGTGGAACGAGGCCATCCAGCAGGCCATCGAGGACGGCACCTTCCAGCTGGTCTACCAGCCCATCGTCAGCCTGACGGGAAATCACCAGGAAAAATACGAGGTGTTCGTGCGCATGCTGGGCGAAGCCGGACAGGCCATCCTGCCCGGCCAGTTCCTGGCCTCCGCGGAACAGAGCGGGCAGATCATCGCCATAGACCACTGGGTCATCCGCCGGGCCGTCGAGGTCCTGGCCAAGCGGCGCAAGGATGGGATCGAAACCCAGTTCTTCGTCAAACTGTCCGGCCAGACCCTGGGCGACCCGGAACTGGCCATCTGGATCAACGATCTCCTGCGCACCCATGGCCTGGCGGCCAGCAGCCTGGTATTCGAGATTGCCGAACAGACGGCCCAGCAGTACCTCAAGGACGCCAAGGCCTTCATCAAGGCCATGCAGCAGATCCGCTGCCACACCGCCCTGGAACACTTCGGCAGCGGACCGAACTCCTTCCAGCTACTGAAGCATCTGCCCGTGGACTACCTCAAGATCGACGGCTCCTTCATCCACAACCTGGCCTCCGAACCCGACAACCAGGCAGTGGTGAAATCCATCGTGGAAATGGCTCAGTCCATGAACAAGCAGTGCATCGCCGAATTCGTCCAGGACGCCCACAGCCTGGCCGTGCTCTGGCAAAGCGGCGTGCACTATATTCAGGGGTATTTCCTGCAGGAACCCGACACCTCGCTGAGCTACGACTTCTCCGACGAAGTGGCCTGAGCCTTTACTCCAGCATGTGCGACACCAGCCCATCCGCCAGCTTGGGCTCGAACCAGGTGGACTTGGGTGGCATGACCTCGTTGGCGTCGGCCACGGCCATCAGGTCGTCCATGGTGGTGGGGAAGAAGGAAAAGGCCACCGCCATCTCGCCGCTGTCGACCCGCTTCTCCAGTTCGCCCAGGCCGCGCATGCCGCCGACGAAATCGATGCGCTGGTCGCGGCGCTGGTCGCTGATGCCCAGTATGGGGGCAATGAGCTGATCCGACAGCAGGCTCACATCCAGCCTGGCCACCGGGTCGCTGGGGATGAGTTCCTCGTGGATGTTCAGGCGGTACCACTGGCCGGCCAGGTACATGCCGAACTCGCCATGGCCGCGCGGATGCACCGCCTCGGCGCTCGCCATGAGATCGAAGTGCTCCGCCACCTTGGGCAGGAACTGCTCGGGGTTTAGGCCGTTGAGGTCGGTGATGACCCGGTTGTAGTCGAGGATCTTCATTTGATTGTGCGGGAAGATCACCGACAGGAAGTAATCCTGCGGGCCGTCGGCGGGCGCCTTGCCCTTGCGGGCGGCGGATACCCTCGATGCCGAGGCGGAACGGTGATGGCCGTCAGCGATGTAGAGCGCCGGCATGGCATCGAAGGCGGCCGTGAGGCGTTCGATCTGCCGCGGGTCGCGCAACGCCCAGAGTTCGTGACGGATGCCGTCGTCGGCGGTGACATCCAGCTCGGGCTTCCCCTCGGTCACGGCGGCGATCAGGGCATCCACGTCCGGCTGGGCCCGGTAGGCCAGCAGCACCGGGCCGGTCTGGGCATCGAGGGCCTCGATCTGGCGCACCCGGTCGTCTTCCTTCTCGGGGCGGGTGAACTCGTGCTTGCGGATGCGATTGGTGTCGTAGTCCGCCACCGAGGCGGCCGCCACCAGGCCGGTCTGCACGTGGTCCTTCCAGGTCAGGCGGTAGACGTAGTAACAGGGCTGCTCGTCCCGGGCCAGCACACCCTCGGCCAGCATGCGGTCGAGATTCTCCTTCGCCTTGGCGTACACCGCCGGGTCATAGGGGTCGATGCCCTCGGGCAGATCGATCTCCGGCTTGGAGATGTGCAGGAAGCTCCAGGGCTTGCCGGCGGCACGGGCACGGGCCTCGGCGCTGTTGAGGACATCGTAGGGCGGGGCCACTACATCGGCGCCGCGGCCGGCCACGGGACGCAGGCCGGCGAAGGGACGGATCAGGGACATTGCAGTTCCTTGGGGTCGATACATTCAGGAAGGTGCATTGTACATGCCGCCCCGATCGTTCGCGACCGGGTGGCCCTGTAGGTCGGGCTTCAGCCCGACAATGGCCAGAACACCACCAACCCCGTCGGGCTGAAGCCCGACCTACAGGGCCGACCTACAAGAGGCGTCACCGCCCTCGCTGCAGGGCGGCGATGCGCACTTCCAGGGGCGGATGGGTCGCCATGAGCTTGGCCAGGCCCTGGCCGATGCCGCCGGCGATGCCGAAGGCGGCCAGCTGGCCGGGCAGGTC
>JAIVHA010000069.1 GCA_020201295.1 Lysobacteraceae bacterium
GGCGGAGCCGTCGCTGGCGTCGGCAGAGGCGGCGTGGCCAGGGCGGGAAACGGGGTGGTCGCCTGGCCGGGTGGTGGCGGGCTCGCGCCTGGCGGCAGGGGGAGGGGGGGCGCCGCTCCCGGAACCGGGCCCCGTGTGGCCACTGGCGCGCCCCGGCTGCCGGTGGTGCTGTCGCCGGATACACCCGGCCAGTTGCGCACCAGCTGCACCAGCCGCATCAGGTTGGTCTTGAGGTCCGCGTTCAGGTTTACCCGGCCGCTGTCCCGGGCGGCCAGCAGCCGCGCCTCCAGGAACAGGCCCGACTGGGACACCGCCTGGCGCAAGCCGGGGGCGGTGCTGACACTGCGGGTGTCCGGCAACTGGCGCAGCAGAGAACGGCTGAGCTCCTGCAACAAGGGTGGCAGTACCGTGGGCCGGGCATTGGCCAGTTGTGCCAGGTTGTTGAGCAGGGGCGCGAGGCTGCCTTGCTTGGGCAACAGGGTGCGAATGGCATCGCCCACGGGGTCGGTGCCCGCTGTCGGCAGGATGCGCAGCTGGGGTTGTGGCGCGAGGCCCTCGACCTGCAGGGAGACCGTCTGGCCCGCGGTGAGGGGAATGGGGCTCTGGCCCTGCAGGGTCTGCGTACCGACCTGCAGCAGGGCCTGCCCGCCGGGGCTGCTGGACAGGACGGTGCCGCGCAGGATCTGGCCCACCTGCCAGGCACTGCTCGCCGTGTCCGTTCGCGCGCTGGATACGGGGATATTGCCGGACAGGGGGCCGCGGGTTTCCATGCCTGCAGTGTGCAGCAAAACCAGCCGGGAAGGAACGGTGCTGTCCCGACCGCGCGGACTTGCCCTTGCCGTCATCAATGGGCGACATTACAGCACCACAGGAAATCCGATGTATAAGAGAACCAGGTCAAGGATCAGATTTGTGATGGAGAATAGAATATCCAGAGACATGAAGCCGGTGGCGGCATGGATGGTGGATGGCTGGATGAAGGGATGTTTGTGATTTCGATAAATGGCATCAAGAACAAGATTCTGATTTTTGCGCTACTGGCCACGCTCATCCCATCGGTGGGGCTTGGCCTGCTTTCGTTTTGGCATAGCGAGACCATGATTGCCGATAATGTCATGCACCAGCTGCGTACCCTGGTGGAGGACACTCGTCGGGAGCTGGAATATTGGCTCAAGGAACGACGCGACGGCGTACGCGCCCTGGCCGACGCGGATGCGGTGATCAATGGCCTGCTGGCTGCTACCGGTTCCACATCAAGCAATGCCGGGACGGGTGAGCAGGTACTGCCACAATATCTGCGACTCGTGCAGGAAAGGCTGGACGCATTCCTGGTGTTGACCGTGGTGGATGCGGCCGGGCAGGTGGTTGCCAGCAGTGGGGAGGATTCGACACCGGTGCAATTGCCGGAGGTATGGTCGCAGGATGCCTCCGCCATCGACAGGCAGGTACTACAGCGTCTGCGCACACAAGACGATGCACCCCTGCACTATGAGGGACATATGCATGCAGAGGTCCTTGGCCTCGCCGCGTCGCCGGAGACATTTCCGGTAATGATCGTTGCCGAGCGGGATCGCGCCGAGGTTTACCGGGAGTGGATGCTGTTCCGTAACCTGTTTCTTGCACTGGTGGGGGGGCTGGCCCTTTTGGTGGGCATGATCGGCTGGTTGTTCGGGCGATCGATCGTCACACCGCTGCGGCGTCTGACCCGGGCCGCGGAACGTATTGCCGCGGGCAAACTCGATGTAGAGCTCGCGGTGGCGCGACGGGATGAGGTCGGTCAGCTGACCCAGGTGTTCAACCAGATGGCGGGCAAGTTGCGTGATAGTCATGAGAAAATCGAGGCGGCCAGCCTGGCGCTGCGACAGCAGAATCGGCAGCTGGAAAAACTGTCCATCACTGATAACCTGACGGGGCTCTACAATCGTAACAAGCTCGATGAAATACTTTCCGAACAGCTGCGGCGATTCAGACGCAGCCAGAAGCCTTTCTCATTGCTGATGCTGGATATCGATCATTTCAAGCAGCTCAATGACACGCACGGCCATCTTGCGGGTGACCAGGTTTTGGTGGGTGTGGCAAAGACGCTTGCCGAGTCGATTCGTAGTGTGGATTATGCGGCGCGCTATGGGGGCGAGGAGTTCATCATTGTATTGCCCGAGACGAACATGTCCACGGCGCGGGAACTGGCGGAGCGTATCTGTACCCGTGTGCGCGACAGTCTTTATCCCTACCGCGATCAGGCGCTGGCCGTTACCCTCAGTATAGGTGTGGCCGATATTCGCAGCAGTGATGACGACGCTGATGCCATCATAGCCCGTGCGGACCGCGTGATGTACGAAGCCAAGGAGGCCGGGCGCAACCGGGTGTGTTGCGTGGCATGACGCAGGGCAGTTGCCGGGAGATTCCAGGGATCCTCGCAGATGAACGCCAGGCTCCTAGCCCGGATATTTCATAAACGCCTGCTGCGAATCCGTAAGCCCATGAATCTGCGGCGTTGCGCTTGAAAAATGTGCTCAACGTACCGTCAGTACGCCTGCGCGCATTTTCCTTCGCGCGCCTTGCATCTCCACGGTCTTACGGCCTCTCGCGACGCCGTTTATGAAATATCCGGGCTAGGGAAGCATGACCAGTTTACTCGACACCCAACCGGTGGCCCGGTTCGGGGCCTGTACCTGCAGCCACAATCCATGGAAGCCGACTGCCGTTACCAGGGTGGCTGCCGGCAATATCGCCAGTACATCGGCACCGGCGCCTGGCTGGCTGCGCAGGCGGGCGTCCACCTGGATGCGCAGCGGTATGGCGACCTTGAAGCTGGATTTCGGTGCGGCTTGCCGATCCGGCGCGGCCTCATTGGCCAGCTGCATGTCAATCAGCTGCCGGGTCTGCGCCGTGAAATCCGCGGCTTCGCTATGCTCGCCCCTCTGGAAAGCGGCCAGCGCCTTGTCCAGGAGCTGTCGCGCCAGTCCCTGCAGGGGACTCTCAGGCGCGTCAGGGCGGGCTTGAAGGGCTTGCAGGGCTACCTCTGCCTCGGCAAGCCGCGATGCGACTTCGGCTTCGCTGGCGAAACGGCGCAGCTTGACTTCGGCACGCGCGGCCTGGACGGTGGTTTCTTCCCGTTCTTTTACCCGGGCATCCAGGTGGGTTTGCAGGCGGGAGATCTCGGCATCCTTCCAGGCCAGCTGTTCCCGCAGGCGGCCGATCTCCTGTTGTTCCTCCGTGCAGGTTGTGACCGTCTCGGCCCGCCAGCTGGCGCAGCCACTGAGACCAAGTGCACTCAGAGAGAACATCGTCCAATACACCACGCCCAAGCACCGCGTTGACAAACTGCATCTTGCCACTGCTAATTTCCTTATATTTCAGATAGTAATAATAATCTTTCGCCTCTGGTCGGCCTACTATACCCGGGGGAATGCCAGTCTGCACCCGCGCCGTGCTGGCGCCGGTTTTTGACCGGATCCCCCTCTGGAATGGCGCTGGCCGGCCGCTAGCGATACTGTCTTCCCAGCCGGGTTTCGAATACGTCTTCTGCCCCCATGAGTGAGCCATCATCCACCGACAAGCTGTGGTTCACACGCCGTGATGGCGTGGTGCGCGGGCCGTTCCCGGCGGCCTGGATCCGCCGCTATATTCTTCTGGGCCGCATCCGCATGACCGATGAACTGCGTCTTGGCGCCGGGGACTGGCGGCCGGCGTTTCGTTGCGATGAGCTGATCCCGGAGGTGTTGCGCCAGCCGCTTTCGGAAGACAACCTGGCCCGCCTCAGGCAGGCGCGCAGGGTGGCGGATGAACGAGGCCCGGATGACCGGCGGGCCGGGGGGATGGCCAGCCAGGCGCAGCTGGATCGCCGTACCGACGGGGGGCCCCTGCGCGGCGTGCTGTTGCTGGCCCTGGTGGCCGTGCTGGCGCTGCTGGTAGTGCGCTAGCAATGTATTGTCATGGCCACGGAAGCACACGGAATGACACGGAAAAAACCTGTCCACGTGTTTTCGTTCCGTGTTTTTCCGTGTGCTTCCGTGGCCATCAAGACTGTCAGGCGTCCGCATGCGCTGTGAACGCGTATCCGGCATCATAGCCTGCTTTATTCCACGTCCCCGAAGCGGGCGCCGAAGGATTCGGTGCCGTAGCGCATCACCCGGATCTCCGTGGACCAGAAATCCGCCGGCAGCCCTGCCTTTTGCTTCAATTGACGCAGAAATTCCGCCGCCTCCGGCAGGCTGTCCCAGACCGAGGGCAGGAAGGTCCCGCGCCGGCCGCCCACCTCCAGGATCAGGCCATCCCGTCCCGGTTGCAGCTGGGCGACGAGGTCCGCTTCGCCCCGGAAGGAGATGGCTTGCGGGGTGCCCAGTACCGAGATATCCAGTTCCAGGTCGGCCAGTTCGACCGCGGTCAGTTCCGGAAAGCGGGGGTCCCGAAAGGCCGCGTTGAAGGCGTTTTCCGCCACGTTTTGTGCCAGGGGTTCGCGGGACTCGAGGCTGCCGATACAACCACGCAGTTGATCGCGGTGGTGCAGGGTCACGAAGCAGGCGGCCTTTTGCTGCAGGGACTCGGGCAGCGTCTCCAGGTCTGGCGACGAGGCATGTCCTTCGCGCAGGCCGGTGTGTATGGAGTCGGCGGCGATGTGCAGCAGCATGCCCCGTTGATTGGGACCCAGGCTCCCCTCATTCGAAGACATAGGCACCGTATCCCACTACCCGGTCGCGGGGGCCGGCGGTGTCGCCGGAGTTGCGCAGGTCCAGGGTGCTGGCGCGCAGGCCGCGCCGCCGCGCCGCCAGCAGCAGGCCATTGACAGGGTTGCGGCCACAGGCGTCGTCGTAGTGGATGCGTTGCGGGGCGAGGGCCTCGATGGCATCGGAGGTGGCACGGTCCAGGCGCCGGGCGGTTTCGTAGTCCTGGTAATGACTCAGGTCGGAGCTGATGACCAGCAGGGTTTCCTCACCTCCCCAGAGCAACTCCAGGACCTCGGCCACTTCATCGGGTGAGCTGTCGCCCACCACGAGGGGGACCAGTCGGAATTCCCCCAGGGTTTCCTGCAGGAAGGGCAGTTGCACCTCCAGGCTGTGCTCCAGGAGATGGGCCTCGTCCATCATCCTTACCTGGGGCAGGGTGAGCAGATGCTGGACTGCCTCGCGATCGATGGGAATGTCGCCCAGGGGGGTGGCAAAGAATTCGGCACTGCTCACCGCCATGCCTTCCAGGGGTACCCGGTGGGAAGGCCCCAGCAGGACCACTCGCTCGATCCGCTCGCGGCGCGGGGCCGGATTGCGAATGTTCATGTTGTCCACCTCCTTGCTCTATTCTTGCCTCTTCCCGCCGGATTGCAAGGACGCAAAGCCCGTCAACCGGGTATATGATGTCAGGACACGTAACCGGGAGGCACCGCCATGGAAACCACCGTCGACACCCGTTACTGGCATGACTTGGAGGATGGCCGGGTACAATGCGATCTCTGCCCGCGTTTCTGCAAGTTGCACGAGGGCCAGCGGGGCATGTGTTTCGTGCGCGCCAACCAGGACGGCAAGGTGGTGATGACCAGCTTCGGCCGTTCCAGCGGGTTCTGTGTCGATCCCATCGAAAAGAAACCCCTCAATCATTTCCTGCCCGGCACCCCCAGCCTGTCCTTCGGCACGGCCGGCTGCAATCTGGCCTGCAAGTTCTGCCAGAACTGGGATATCAGCAAGTCACGGGAAATCGATACCCTGGCCGATGCCGCCTCGCCGGAGCTGCTGGCGCGCACCGCCAGCCGGCTCGGCTGCCGCAGTGTCGCCTACACCTATAACGACCCGGTCATCTTCATGGAATACGCCGACGCGGTGGCCGATGCCTGTCACGCCGTGGACGTGAAATCGGTGGCCGTGACCGCCGGTTACATCAATCCCGAACCGGCACGGGAGTTCTTCGCCCACATGGATGCCGCCAACGTGGACCTGAAGGCCTTCACGGAACGCTTCTACCGGAAGATCACCGGGGGGCACTTGCAGCCGGTGTTGGACACGCTGGTCTATCTGAAGCATGAGACCAGTGTCTGGTTCGAACTCACCACCCTGCTGATTCCCGGGGAAAATGATTCACCGCGCGAGATCGAGGAGATGAGTCGCTGGGTGGTGGATCACCTGGGACCCGATGTACCCATGCACTTTACCGCCTTCCATCCCGACTGGAAGATGCGTGATCTGCCACCTACTCCGGCGGCCACCCTGAGCCAGGCCCGCCGCATCGCCATGGGGCAGGGGGTACGCTATGCCTACACGGGCAATGTCCACGATGCGGAGGGAGGTAGTACCTATTGCCACCACTGTGGCCGCAAGCTGATCGGCCGTGACTGGTACGTCCTGACGGAGTGGAATCTGACCGAGAAGGGTACATGCAGTTTCTGTGCTACCCCGTTGCCCGGCGTGTTCGAGGCGCGCCCCGGTGACTGGGGTGCCAAACGCCTGCCGGTGAGGTTGGGGGATTATGCCGTGGCGGTGGAATGAGTCGTCAGGGTGCCAGGAAAATCTGTTTGAACCGCCAAGGACGCCAAGAGCGCCAAGAATGCATAATGACAGAAACAGCTGTGTAAGTTTTTTAAATTGATTTTCCTTGGCGCTCTTGGCGTCCTTGGCGGTTCGAATAGGTTTCCTTGGCGCCTTGGCGGTTCAATTTTTAACCCATAACCCAAAATAATACATGCCCACAAGAACCAACCTGAATATCCTGATTGTCGACGATTCTGAGGATGACGCCCTGCTGCTGGTGCGTGCCCTGCAGCGCAGCGGTTATGAGATCCACTGGCAGCGTGTAGAGAACCGGAAAGACATGCTGGCGAGCCTGGAAGCCGGCCCCTGGGATGTGGTGATTTCCGACTACAATATGCCGGAATTCAGCGCCCTGGATGCCCTGAACGTCATCCAGAAAACAGGGCGGGATGTGCCCTTTATCGTGGTTTCCGGGGCCGTGGGGGAGGAGCGTGCGGTGGAGATCATGCTGGCCGGCGCCCATGATTTCGTGGTGAAGCAGAATCTCGCCCGCCTGGCACCTGTCATACGGCGTGAACTCGGCGAGGCAGGTTTTCGCGAGCAGCGGCGTCGTGACGAAGAGCAGCTGCAACTGCAAGCCGCGGCCCTGGATTCGGCCGCCAATGGCATTCTGATCACCGATCGTGATGGCTTGATCGAATGGGTCAACCAGGCCTTCACGGAACTGACCGGCTATACCCGCCAGGAGGTGGAGGGACGGCATATCAGTATCCTCGAATCGGGAAGGCATGGGGAACGGTTTTACGAGGGCCTGTGGCACACCATCCTGGATTGCCGCAACTGGCGTGGTGAACTGGTCAATCGGCGCCGGGATGGCAGTGAATATATCGAAGAGCAATCCATCACCTCGGTACGGCGTGCGGACGGGGAAATCTCTCATTTCATCGTGATCCAGCAGGATGTGACCGAGCGCGTGCGCGCGGCCCGCGAACGCGAGGACTTGCAGCGCCAATTACAACAGGCCCACAAGATGGAGGCCCTGGGCCAGCTTACGGGTGGCATCGCTCATGACTTCAACAATATCCTCGGCGCCATCATCGGCTATACCGATCTCGCCCTGGAACGTTTCGCGCCAGGCGGGGAAGGCAAGCTGGGCGAGTACCTGAACCAGGTGTATCGGGCCGCCTTGCGGGCACGGGATCTCATCGCCCAGATGCTGGCCTACAGCCGGGGAGGTGGCAGCTCCACCCAGGTGTTGCCCATGGAGCCGGTGGTGCGCGAAGTGATCAAGATGCTGCGCTCGGCCATGCCGGCCACCATGGAATTTCATACCGAGTTCGCGCCCGACACTTCCATGGTCAGTATCGACCCGGTGCAGTTGCACCAGGTGATCATGAACCTGTGCATCAATGCCCGTGATGCCATGGAAGGTCATGGCCGCATGGATGTATGCATTGCGCCGGTACGAGACCTGCGCGCGATATGCGCCTCCTGCCACCGTCCCGTGGAGGGGGATTTCGTGCAGCTGGAGATCCGCGATACCGGTACCGGTATCGCGGCGGATGTGTTGCCGCGGTTGTTCGAACCCTTTTTCACCACGAAGCCGGTGGGCAGCGGCACGGGCATGGGGCTGCCGGTGGTACACGGGATCCTGCATGAACATGGCGGCCATTTGCTGGTGGACACCACCATCGGTGAAGGCAGTTGTTTTCGTCTGCTGCTGCCGGCGCTGGCCGCCATGGAAGTGCGTGAGGAACCGCGGGAATACGTGGCCACGACCCAGGTGCAGGGACATGGCCATGTGCTGGTGGTGGATGACGAGCCACGCCTGGTGGCGTATTACGCTGAACTGCTGGAGGCGCAGGGCTATCGCGTCACGGGCGTTACCGATGGCCGCGAGGCCTTGCGGTATTTTCGTGCATCACCGGGGGATATCGATCTGGTGATCACCGACCAGACCATGCCCGAGATGACCGGTGCCAGTCTGGTAAGGCAGCTGCTGGAACTGCGCCCGGACCTGCCCGTGATCCTCTGCAGTGGGTATAGTGACGAAATCGATGCCCGTGGCGCCCAGGAACTGCGTGTGGCGGCCTATTTCCAGAAACCGGTCATTGCCGGTGAATTGCTCGCCCGGGTGGGCGAGTTGCTGAACCAGTCAGGAGAGGTGGATGAGTAAGGTACGAATCGGCATTGTCACCGTATCGGATCGCGCCAGCCGGGGCGAATATCAGGACCTGGGTGGCCCCGCCATCCAGGCCTGGATGGACAAGGCCATTACATCGGCCTGGGAGGCGGTGCCGCGCCTGATCCCCGATGAACAGGTCCGGGTGGAGACAGTGCTCCGCGAGCTGTGTCCTTGCGCCATGTGCCCACGGCCATTCTGTCGCGGCAGATCGCCGGCATCCGGGGCAAGACCCTGATCATCAACCTGCCGGGCAAGCCGGCGGCCATTGCCGAGTGCCTGGAGGCGGTGTTCGCCGCCGTACCCTATTGCCTGGATCTTACCGGTGCCGGCTATATTGAAACCGACCCCGCCTTGGTGAAAGCCTTCCGCCCGAAGAAATCCTGAACCGTGTCGGGCTGAAGCCCGACAGCAGTCTCAATCCCGCACCAGGATCAACGCCCCCAGCGGTGGCAGGTTGAGGCGCAGGCTGTGCGGCC
>JAIVHA010000221.1:0-1505 GCA_020201295.1 Lysobacteraceae bacterium
GGTAATAATGGATCTCCACGGTCCCGGCGTTGAGGACCGCGAAGGACAGTCCCAGCAGCACCAACGCGAGGAGCAAGACAAATCCGAACAGACGGAGCATGTGCGCACCTCATCCTTTATGGTATGGGAGTCATTATAGGGCGCCGCCCGATAAAATCATCCGTGGGCGCGCGCGTCATCCGTCGGGCTTGTCGGGCTGAAGCCCGACCTACAGGTGCCAGGGCCGGCATTCGCTTGTCGGGCTGAAGCCCGACCTACAGGACTCGCAATGGGTTTTGTAGGTCGGGCTTCAGCCCGACAAAACAAAGGCCGCACCGGTACACACCGGCGCGGCCTCGTCGATCATAGCAAAAAAGCGTCAGTTGGCGGGAATGATGTCCGGCACCCGGGCGCGGCTCTCGTTCACCCGTTCCCGCAGTTCCTTGCCCGGCTTGAAATGGGGCACGTGCTTGGCCGCCAGTGCCACCGCGTCGCCGGTCTTGGGATTACGGCCCATGCGCGGCGGACGGTAGTGCAGTGAAAAACTGCCGAAACCGCGGATTTCGATGCGTTCCCCCGTGGCGAGGGACTGGCTCATCTGCTCCAGCAGGCTCTTCACGGCCAGCTCCACATCCTTATGGTTGAGATGACTGTTCTTGGTGGCCAGAATTTCGATCAACTCGGATTTGGTCATGGTTTGCTTCCCGACATCCGGGCGGTTTCACCGCTCCATTCCCGCCCCGGGCCCGTGGGCCCGGCTTGGGTCGGAGCGCCTAGTCGCCGTTATTTCCCATTTGTTGTTTCAGCACATCACCCAGGTTGGTGGTCGCCGCCTGGGAACCGGAGGAGTATTCCTTCACCACCGCGGCTTCTTCCTCATTATCCTTGGCCTTGATGGAGAGGCTGATGGCGCGGGTCTTGCGATCCACGCCCATGAACTTGGCCTCGACCTCCTGGCCCACGGACAGCATGGTACGGGCGTCCTCCACCCGGTCGCGGGTCAGATCGGAGGCACGCAGGATGCCCTCGATGCCGTCGCCCAGGTCGATGATAGCGGCCTTGGCGTCCACTTCCTTAACCACGCCCTTGATGATGCTGCCCTTGGCATGCTCACCGGCGAAGTTGGAGAAGGGGTCTTTGTCGAGCTGTTTGAGGCCCAGGGAGATGCGTTCGCGCTCGGGATCGACCGCCAGCACCACGGCTTCCAGGTCGTCACCCTTCTTGAAGTTGCGTACCGCTTCCTCGCCCGGAACGTTCCAGGAGATGTCGGACAGGTGCACCAGGCCATCGATACCGCCGTCCAGGCCGATGAAGATGCCGAAGTCGGTGATGGACTTGATGGCGCCGGAAACGCGGTCGCCCTTGTTGTGGGTGGCGGCGAACTCTTCCCAGGGATTGGCATAGCACTGCTTCATGCCCAGGGAGATGCGGCGGCGCTCTTCGTCGATGTCGAGGACCATGACTTCGACTTCCTGGCCGATGTGTACCATCTTGGCCGGGTTGACGTTCTTGTTGGTCCAGTCCAT
>JAIVHA010000221.1:1529-5516 GCA_020201295.1 Lysobacteraceae bacterium
GGATGCTTGACGCGCTTCCAGGCCATGTCGGTGATGTGCAGCAGGCCGTCGATGCCACCCAGGTCCACGAACACACCGTAGTCGGTGAGGTTCTTGACGATGCCCTTGATGACCATGCCTTCCTGCAGGTTCTTGAGCAGTTCCTCGCGCTCGGCGCTGTATTCGGATTCCACCACGGCGCGGCGGGACACGACCACGTTGTTGCGCTTCTGGTCGAGCTTGATGACCTTGAAGTCCAGTTCCTTGCCTTCCAGGTAGGTGGTGTCGCGCACCGGGCGCACGTCCACCAGCGAGCCGGGCAGGAAGGCGCGGATGTCTTCGATATCGACGGTGAAACCACCCTTGACCTTGCCGCTGATGACACCCTTGACGATCTCGCCGTCTTCGAAGCAACTCTCCAGGCGCTTCCACACCTGCGCGCGCTTGGCCTTCTCGCGGGACAGGCGGGTGGCACCAAAGCCATCTTCCACCGCGTCCAGGGACACCTCGACGGCATCACCAACAGCGACTTCGAGTTCGCCCTGGGCGTTATAGAACTGTTCAATGGGGATCATGCCTTCCGACTTCAGTCCGGCGTGAACCACCACGACATCGGACTGGATCGCCACGACGGTTCCTGTAACGATGGAACCGGGGCGCATTTCCTTGGTGCTAAGGCTTTGTTCAAATAATTCAGCGAAACTTTCACTCATGGGGAACTCGATCCTGGAACCGGTACACGGTTCAATATCCGCAAGGTGCCCGCTCATCGATACGGTGGCCCCGCGGGGGGTTAGGGTTAATGGACGGCCCGGCTTGGCCGGACCACGAATCAAGGGGTGGAACTATACTCCCCGACACTTTTCCTTTCAAGCACTTATGCGCTCACGGACAAAGCCCAGGGCGCGCGCCAGCACGGCCTCGATGGACAGGCCGGTGCTGTCCAGTATGAGGGCGTCGGCGGCCGGGCGCAGGGGCGCTACGGCACGGTTGGCGTCGCGCGCGTCGCGGGTGCGGATCTCCTCCACCAGCTCCGCCATATCTGGATCGAAACCTTTTTCTTTCAATTGCTTATAGCGTCGTTCCGCACGTGCCTCGGCACTGGCGGTGAGGAAGACCTTGGCGGGCGCGGCGGGGAACACCACCGTGCCCATGTCACGCCCGTCGGCCACCAATCCGGGCACCCGGGCGAAGGCCCGCTGGCGCTCCAGGAGGGCAACCCGTACCGTCGGCAGGGCCGCCACCCGGGAGGCGGCGTTGCCCGTGGTCTCGGTGCGCAGTTCCTCCCCCACCAGGGCCCCGTCGAGCAGGATCCGGCCGTCGGGCGGGAAGCCCACATCCAGCCCCCGGGCCAGGGTCGCCACGGCCGCCTCGTCCTCCAGCTCCAGCCCGCGCCCCAGGGCCGCCAGGGCCAGCAGCCGGTACAGGGCACCGCTGTCGAGGAAGTGATAACCCAGCTGCCGCGCCAGCAACTGGCTGATGGTGCCCTTGCCGGAGCCGGACGGCCCGTCGATGGTAATGACCGGAACCGGATCAGCCATCGGAGCGCACATCCAGGCCGGTGCCGCGTGCCAGGTTGACGAAACCCGGGAAGGAGGTGTTCACATTGGCACAATCGTCGATGCGGATCTCGCCGCTGGCGCGCAACGCCGCCATCGCGAAGGACATGGCGATGCGATGATCGCCGTGGCTGTTGACCTGGCCGGAACCGATGACGCCGCCCTGGATCACCATGCCATCGGGGGTCGGCCGCGCATCGATACCCAGCGCCTGCAGGCCATCGGCCATGACCTGGATACGGTCGCTCTCCTTCACCCGCAATTCCTCGGCGCCGGTGAGCACCGTCTCGCCCGTGGCACAGGTCGCCGCCACGAACAGCACGGGGAATTCGTCGATGGCCAGCGGCACCAGCGCCTCGGGAATGGCGATGCCCTGCAGCGGCGCGCTGCGCACGCGCAGGTCGGCGACCGGCTCGCCGCCCACCTCGCGCTCCGCCAACACCTCGATGCTGGCGCCCATCAGGCGCAGGATATCGAGGATGCCGGTGCGGGTCGGATTCATGCCCACGTGTTCGAGGGTCAGGTCGGAGCCTGCGGCGATACTCGCGCCCACCAGGAGGAAGGCCGCCGAGGAGATGTCCGCCGGCACGTCGATACTGGTGGCCTGCAGGTGACCGCCGGATTGCACGCAGGCCTTGGCAGCCTGGCGTTCGACGGCATAGCCCATACCGGCCAGCATGCGCTCGGTATGGTCGCGGGTCGGCGCTGGCTCGGTCACGCAGGTGCGGCCACTGGCGTACAAGCCAGCCAACAGCAGGCAGGATTTCACCTGGGCACTGGCTACCGGCAACGCGTAGTCGATGCCCTGGAGGGACTGGCCACCGCGGATCTTCAAGGGCGCCGTACCCGCCGGCGTGGCCTCGACCACGGCACCCATGCGGGTCAGCGGCTCGATGACCCGGCGCATGGGCCGCCCCGACAGGGAGGTGTCGCCCGTAAGTTCCACATCGAAGGCCTGCCCCGCCAGCAGACCCGCCAGCAGGCGCATGGAAGTGCCGGAGTTGCCCAGGTACAGAGGTTCGCGCGGTGCCTGCAGGCCGTGCAGGCCCACGCCATGCACGGTCACCTCGCCATCGTAGGGTCCCTCGATGCGCACCCCCATGGCGCGGAAGGCCGCCAGGGTGGCGAGACTGTCCTCGCCTTCCAGGAAGCCGCTGATGCGGGTATCCCCTTCCGCCAGCGAGCCCAGCATGATGGAGCGATGGGAAATCGATTTGTCCCCGGGCACGCGGATGGTCCCCCGCAGGGCGCCGCCCGGTGCGACAGTGAAGCGGATGTTCTTGTCAGTGCTCATGCCTGTAACCTGATAGATAAATTCGTGTTGAACCGCCAAGGCGCCAAGAGCGCCAAGAAAACCATTTATTGAATTTGTTTCCTTGGCGCTCTTGGCGCCTTGGCGGTTAATCGATCTTTTCTTGGCGTCCTTGGCGTCTTGGCGGTTTACAAGGTTTTTCTGGCCGCCTTGACGGTTCAAATATCATTCCGAAAACGCATCCCGCGCCTGCTTGGCCGCCTGGAAGCGCGCCAGCAGGGTTTCGCCGTCACCGTCACGGATGGCGGTCTTCATGCCTTCGAGATCGGCACCGAACCGCTCCAGCATGGCGACGATCGCCTCGCCATTGGCCAGGCAGATGTCGCGCCACATGACCGGATCGCTGGAGGCGATGCGGGTGAAGTCGCGAAAACCACCGGCGGCGTAGGCGAAGATCTCGTCGTGATCCCCCAGGCATGCCAGGCTGTCCACCAGGGTAAAGGCCAGCACATGGGGCAGGTGGCTAGTGGCGGCCAGGACGGTGTCGTGGTGCTCGATGCTCATTTCGCTCACCGTGGCGCCGGCCGCCTCCCATACCTCCCGCACGCGGGACGTGGCCGCGGCGGCCGTTTCCGCCAGCGGCGTGAGGATGACCCGGCGGCCCTCATAGAGCTCGGCGAAAGAGGCCTCCACCCCGCTCTGTTCGGTGCCGGCGATGGGATGTCCCGGCACCAGGAAGGGCGGCACGGTGCCGAAGACCCGGCGCGCCGCCTCCACCACGCAGGCCTTGGCGCTACCGACGTCGGTGAGCACGGCATCGGGCGCCAGGTGGTCCCGGATTTGCGCAAAGACCTTCTCCATGGCGCCCAGCGGCACACACACCATGACCAGGTCGGCACCCGCAACGGCCTTGCCGAGATCGGTCTCAAAGCGATCGATGACGCCGAGCTCCAGGGCCTTTTGCAGGTGCGCCGCGTTGCGGCTGGCGCCGACGATCTCGGGACGATCGGCGTGACGACGCAGGGCACGCGCCAGCGATCCACCGATCAAACCGACGCCGATGATGCACAGGCGCCGGATCACCCCAGCACCTTGGCCAGGGCCGCCAGACAGCGGGCGTTTTCCCCTTCCGTGCCAATGGTGATGCGCAGGTGGTTGGGCATGCCATAGTTGGCCACCGGCCGCACGATCACGCCC
>JAIVHA010000001.1 GCA_020201295.1 Lysobacteraceae bacterium
GCAGCACACCGATGGCCAGGCCGAAGTTGATCGCCAGCATGACGCTGCCCTGCAGGGCGAGGGGATTGAGGCTGAACAGGCCGATCATCAGCACGCTGGTATGGCTGACCACGGCGAAGGCGAGCAGGCGGCGCAGGTTCACCTGCAGCAAGGCCATCAGGGCGGCATAGAAGACGCCGGCCACGGCGAAGCCCACCACGTAGGGCTGCCATTGCATCACCGCCTCGGGCAGCAGCGGCAACACGAAACGCAATAGTCCGTACACGCCCACCTTGAGCCCCAGCAGCAGTACCCCGGCACTGGCCACGGTGCCGTGTTCCGCCATCAGCGGCAGCCAGCCATGCAGGGGAAACAGCGGGGTGCGGATGGCCAGTGCGTAGAACAGCAGGAAGAACACCACGGTCTGCAGGCCGTCGGGCGGGCGGGTCCGCAGCAGGTCGGCAAGGTCGAAGGACCAGGTACCGGTCAGGTTGGCGTGGTTCCATCCCAGCAGGAACACCCCCGCCAGCAGCAGTGCCAGGGCGGTGCCCATGAACTGCAGGTAGCGGCGCATGGCCAGGCTGTCGTTGCCGGAGGTGGCCCAGTGCCACAACAGGTAGGCGACCGCCAGCAGTTCGATCGCGAACAGCAGCGCGAAGGCCAGCAGGTTGCGGGTGGCGAACATGCCCATGAGGGCCGCCTGGATGGCGAAGATGGCGGCCAGGTAGCGATGTGCCGGTTGCAACTGCCGTACCCGTCCGTAGAGGCCGACCATCAGCGCCAGCAGCGCGGTCAGCAGCATGAACAGCAGGCTCACCCCATCGATGGCCGCGTGGTAGTGCAGGGCGCCGGGCAGCACCACCTGCTCGGCCAGCTGCAGGGCACCCTGGCCGGGTTGGAAATGCCGCAGCATATCCAGGGCCAGCAGCAGTTCGGCGCCCAGCAGCGCCAGGCCCACATGGGCCACGCCGGCATGGCGGCGCAACAGCAGCATCAGCACCAGGCCGAACAGGGGCAGCAACTGCAGGCTACCCAGTACGGGATAGGCGGCCTGTGTGCTCCAGTGGATTTCGTCCAGCAGCATGATGGCGCGGCTTCAGAGAATCACGACAAAGGTGGCCAGGATGACCAGCAGCAGGTAACGCGGGTGGCTGAGCAGCCGCTCCACTTCCGTCAGGTAGGTGCCGAGGCGCTGGATCAGGCTCTGCAGGCCCTGTTCCCCGCCGCGCAGCACCAGCCGTTCCTCGAACCATTGCAGGCCACTGGCGATCCATTCCATCAGGTGGCCCGCGGCGCCGCGCGCGCGCCCCACGTCACCGGTGTCGCCGTCGAGCACGCCGCCCTTGAGCTGCTTGCGCTGTTCCCACTGGGCCAGGGACGACACCAGGCTGATGGAGGCGGGCAGGCCCACCATGCGGTTGACCACGTGTTCGTCGAAGGCGCGCACGTCACGCGCCAGCGCCTGGGTAGGCCGCACCAGCAGCCAGTTGGCCAGGGGGTCGAGCCAGAAACGCTGCAGGGCGGCGGTGTGCAGCCAACGCCGGCCGCGCAGCCAGGCGGGTACCGGCCGCGTCGGGCGGTGCATCAGGTGCATCAAGGCCGGGGCACTGAGGAACTGGAAGGCGCGCCAGGCCGCATGCAGCACCAGGTGCCAGGCCGCCAGCTCGAACCAGCCGAGGCCGCAGGCCAGGAACATCAGGCCCACCTGGGCGCTGGTGGAGAACATCAGCACGCTTTTTACGTCGGTCTGCACCAGGCCGCCGAGGAAACCGTACAGGGCGGTGAGGCCGCCCACCAGCACCAGCAGGGCGAGCAGCACCGGGCTCTGCATCAGCAGGGGTTCGAGGCGGATCACCAGGTACACGCCGGCATGCACCATCAGCGCGCCGTAGAACAGGGCGCTGGAAGGGGTGGGGCCTTCCAGGGCGCGGGCGATCCAGGGCGCGAAGGGCACCTGGGCCGACTTGGCGAAGGCCGCCAGCAGGAAACCCGCCGCCACCAGGGCGGCGCTCAGCTGCCCCAGTTCGCCGGCGCCCCGGGCCAGGCCGTCCCATTCCAGCGTGCCCAGCAGGTGCAGGCACAGGAACAGGCCGAGCATGAAACCGGCATCGCCGATGCGGTTGCTGAGGAAGGCGCGGGTGGCATTGATGGTGGCCACCGGGCGCTGGTAGGCATAGGCGATCAACAGGTAGGAACTCACCCCCGCCAGTTCCCAGCCCACGAAGGCCAGTGCGGCGTTGCCGGCCAGCACGATGAGCAGCATGGCGCCGGTGAACAGGGACAGGATCATGAAGAAGCGCTGGAAGCCGGCCTCGCGGTGCAGGTAGTTCACCGAGAAGCGGATGACCAGCAGGCCGATGAAGGCCACCAGGGTGGCCACCAGCAGGGCGTAGCCATCGAGGGCGAAACTCACCAGCACCTGGTACTCGCCACTGGCCAGCCACTGGCCCAGCACCACCTGGCCGGGCGCGGCGCCGGTCCACAGGGCCTGTACATCCAGCACCAGCAGGATCAGCAGCGCCAGCAGCGCGGTACCGCTGGCCACCCGCGCGGTGCCGCGTTCGCCGGCCTCGCCACGGTTGCGGCCCAGCAGCCAGCCGATACCGATCCAGCCCGCCGCCAGCCAGGGCAGCAGGGGTACCAGCCAGACCAGGGACTCAGCCATGACGGGCCTCCTGGCTGATCAGCGCCGGTGGCAGGGGTTTGCTGTGACCGGTGAACCAGTCCGTCGAGCAGGCCACCTGCGCCGGGGCTTGCGCATCAGCCTCCCAGGGCAGGAAGCCGCGCTCGGGGTCGAAGACCTGAATGGCATCGCTGTCCGGGTCCTTGGCGCTGAGCAGCAGCCAGCCCTTGCCGATCAGCTGCTGCAAGGGCGGCTGGCGCTGGTAGATGGCGGTGAGCGTCTCGATCTTCGCCTCCACCAGTACCTGCAGGCGCATGGCCTCGTGGATCTCGATCATCTGCCGGGGCAGGCCGGTGCGCAGGTCACCGGCAGTACCGTCCATCACCCCGAACAGTCCGGTGACGTTGTGGGTGACCTTGGAACCGCAGCCATACTGCTCGTTGTTCACAGTGGAGAAGTAGTACTCCAGGTTGATGCCCGCGCCCACCGGTCCCGCGGCCAGCAGGATGGCCTCCAGCACCTGGCCCTCGGGGTCCTTGGTGGGGTCGTAGGAGATCAGGAACACGCGCCGGTCCCAGAAGGCGCCCTGGCTGATGGCGCGGCGGCCGATGAAGGCGGCGGCGTTGGTGGCGTGGCCCAGTTCCGGGCGCGCCTGGCTGAAGTCCAGGCTGCGGCCGCGCATGTGGTGGGCCGCCTGTTGCGGCGCCGGGTCACGGGGCGCCGAGGCCAGCCGCCGGCAGCGTTCCCGGGCGGAGGCCACGCTGGCCGTCCGCAGGGCCTGGCGCAGTTCCTCCCAGGCGCCACGCAGGGCCGCGGGGATGAGATCGCTGTCGTACCATTCGATGGCCTCGTCGGCGGTGTTGTGCTCGGCGCCCAGGAACCAGGTGTCGGCGGGGATGCACCAGCCGCGCCCGGCGAGCATGGCGCGCACCTCGGGACGGTTGGCCATGGCGGCGAACACGCGCGCGTTGGGGCCACCGTGACGGCCGCTGCAGGCGCCGCAGTCGTAGGCGGCGAGGTGCGGGTTGTTCTGGCTCATGGAGCCATGGCCCATCATCACCACCAGCGGCGCCAGTTCGTCGGCCAGGCCCACGGTGCGCAGGAAGCCTTCCACCCGATCGGCCTGCTCCGGCGTGGTGAAACCGAGGCGGGGATGCTCCGGCGTGGCGGGGCGCGCCTCGCGCGCCTCGATGGCGACCTCGGTGGGCACCAGGACATCGAAGCGTTCGCGCAGGCGCGCCAGCCGGTGGCCGAAGGCCACGGGAGCGAAGGTCTTCAGGGCCAGCGTCACCAGCGCGCCCGGCGCCGCCAGGGCGACCAGCAGGGCGCTGGACAGCAGGTTGCGGCGTGTCTCCTGGAACAGCAGGTCCTGCACGCGCAGGCGCCAGCCGCGCCGCGCGCGGTGCCGTTGCAGCCCCGGTTCGTGCCCCGCGCGCACGGTTTCGTGGATCTCGTGGGACGGCGTCACCACCACCGGGCAGAGGGCCGAGACCTTTTCATCGTCCAGGCCGCGCCAGTAGATGGGCACGCCGAAGAAACCCGCAGCGCCGAGGGTCTCGATGTTGGGGTTGAGTTCCTCGAGGTGGCGGCGGATGCCTTCCTCGCGGTCGTCCATGCAGAACACCAGCTGGGCATCGGGGCGGGTGTCGCGCCGCGCCCAGCGGCCGCGGCCATGGTTGTGCACCAGGGCATTGAACAACTCGTCGCGGTAGTGGATCTCGTAGGCGCGCAGCCAGATAAAGCCCCGGCGTTGCGTATCGAGGCTGTCCAGGCACTGGAACAGGCCGCGGATGGCGTTCGCGTCCAGGGCGCGCAGGTCGGCGCCGCACAGGCCCAGGTGCTGGCTCAGGCGGAACAGCCGCCAGGCGCTGCGGTACACCGTGTGGCCCTGCGGCTGGTCGGCGGCGGGGCTGCGCCGCCAGGTCCAGATCATCTGCGCGATGTGCTGCCATTGGGCGGCGTCCACCGGGTCCTCGCGGGAGCTGTTGACCAGGCGCTGGGCCAGGGTGGCGAGGTATTCCGGCAGGCGGTTGTTGAACAGGTGGTAGCGCACCAGGAACTCGGCGCGGTTTTCGCGGAAGTACCAGCGCAGCACGAACAGGCTGGCCTCGATGCGCCACAGGTCGCGGCACAGGCGCTGGGCATACAGGCGTTCCAGCACCAGGCGCACCGCCAGGTAGTCCATCATGTCGACGGGGAAGTCCTGCCCCTCATAGCCGGGATGCAAGTGGCGCCACAGGAACATGCCGGACCAGCCGGGGATGTCCAGCGCCAGGCGCTGCAGGTAGGCGGTCCACTGCTCGCGCGGCAGGTCCAGCCAGCTCAGCTCGATGATCACCGCGTCGAGGGAGTCCTCCGGCAGGGCCTCCAGGCTTTCGCTGAGGTCCGCCAGGCCCTCCAGTATCCAGACGGGGTCGCGCTGGGCGCTCAGGCGCCAGGCCGTGTAGAAACCCTGTTCGCGATCGGGGCTGTGCCAGGCGGCCAGGCCCTGGTCCAGGTACAGGCCGAGGTGACGAATGAGTTGCGGCTGTACCTCTTCGAGCAGGTCGTGGCCGGTGAGCGCCTGCAGCGCGCCGCGCAGGGTCAGTTCGGGGCCGATGCGGGCGAACAGTGCCGCGAACAGCTCATCCGCCTCCGTGGCCATGAGCCGGTTGACCACCGGCTGGCCGGCGCTCTCGCCGGTTTCGTCGGCCACCACGCGGGACAGCATGCGTTCGGCCTGGTCCGGTGTCAGGTCGAGCAGGTCCTCGGGATGCAGGATGTAGTGCTGCAGACCGAGCCGTTCCAGGCAGGCGGACCAGAGATCGGCGATGGCCGTGGCCTCGTCGCTGCCCGCCGCGCTCAGCAGCCGCGCGCGACTCTCCGCGTCCACGTCTTCCTGGAAGCGCTGGCCGGCCTGCAGTTCCTCCATCTGCCAGTGCAGCTGGGCCCCGCGGATGGGTCGGATGGGATGCACCAGCGCGGCGCGGTACAGGTCGCGCTTGCGGAACACCTGCTCCTGGACGCGGAACAGTTCTCCCTGGGCATCGAGCCCGGCATCGGCATCGAGGACCTGCAACAGGTCCTGGTCGCTGATGCGGCCCTCGCGATAGTACGCGCGATACTGTTCTTCGGGCAGATACCCATGGGCACCGGTGATGCGTTCCGCCTCGGCCAGGGCCTCGGGAAAGGGCAGGTGCTCGAAACCGTGCAGGGTATTGTGGTGTACGAAATCCTGGATCGGCGCCTGGCCGGGCAGCACATGGTCGAGGTGGGCAATGGCGGAGCGCAGCCGCGCGCGCAGCTCGTCGTGGGTGAGGGCGGAGGTGGGCGCCATGCGTCTCTCCCTCCCCTCAGTGCGCAGCGAACAGGGCGCTCAGCTGTGCCACGGAGGCGCCCATCAGGTTCAAGGTGGAGGAGGGGAATACGCCCAGTAACAGGATGCCGGCGCTCAGGACGCCGGCGGACAGCATTTCCGCGGGACGCAGGTCCTGCACTTCGCGCATCTGGGAACGCACCGGGCCGGTGAACAGGCGGCCCACGGTACGGATGGCGTAGGCGGCGCTGATGAGCACGCCGAGGCTGAGCAGCAGCATCAGCCAGCCCCAGCGCTCGAAGCCGCCGATCAGGGCATGCAGTTCGGCAACGAAGCCGGCGGTGCCGGGCATGCCCACGGCGCCGATGAAGGCCAGCACGGTGAAGAAGGCGAAGCGCGGCGTGGTCTGCACCAGCGAGCTGTAGTGGTTGATGTCGCGGGTATGGGTACGTTCGTAGAGCAGGCCGATGAGCAGGAACAGGCTGCCGGCCACCAGGCCGTGGGCCACCATCTGCATCATGGCGCCGGTGAGCCCAGCGGTGTTGAGAGCGGCGATGCCGAGCAGCACCACGCCCATGTGGCTCACGGAGGAGTAGGCGATCATGCGCTTGAGGTCGGTCTGGCGCCAGGCCAGCAGGCCGCCGTAGATCAGGCTGAACAGAGCCAGTGCCGCCAGCAGGCCCTGCAGGGCCATCACCGCGGCGGGCAGCATGTCGGCGGCGCGGATCAAGCCGTAGGCACCCATCTTGAGCAGGATGCCCGAGAGCAGGATGCTGACCGGGCTGGGCGCCTCCACGTGGGCCAGGGGCAGCCAGCCATGCAGGGGGAAGATGGGCATCTTGACGCCGAAGCCGACCAGCAGGCCGAGGAAGATCAATACCTGGGTGTGCTCCGGCAGCAGCCGTCCGGCGGTGGCCAGGTCGGTCATGGCGAAGGAGTGGCCGGGGGTGGCGTCGAAGGCCACCAGCAGGCCGATGAGCATGAACACCGAACCGCCCATGGTATAGAGCACGAAGTTCAGTGCGGCCTGCTGGCGCCGTGCACCGCCCCAGCGGCCGATGAGGAACAGCAGCGGGATCAGGGTCAGCTCCCAGAACACGTAGAACAGCGACCAGTCCTGGGCCATGAACACCCCGAGCATGGCCGATTCCAGCAGCAGCATCAGGGCGTAATAGCCCTTCACCCGCTCACGGATGCTGCTGGAGGCGAGCAGGGCAATGAAGCAGAGCAGGGTGGCCAGCAGCACCATGGGGAAGGAAAAGCCGTCCAGCCCCACCGAGTAGGCGCTGCCCAGGCGCGGGTTCCACTCCACCCATTCGGCGAACTGCAGGCCGGCCGTGCCGGTCTGGAAGCGGCCCAGCAGGCTCCAGGCCAGCAGGCCGGTGGCGCCCGAGGCCACCAGTGCCAGGCCGCGGATCAGTCGCTGCCGGCCACGCGGCAGCAGCGCGATCAGGATCGCGCCAAGCAGTGGCAGCAATAACAAAAGGCTGAGGATGCCCATTCTGCTTCCTGTGGGGGGTGCTGGCCGGCGGATGAAAGCCGCCGATCATAGCATGAACCAGGGCCGGGAGGGCGCGGAGGAGACCGGGGTGTGCTTCAAGCCGTGGCGGCAACCGCGCCCCTGTGGACGCCCCGGTTCCGGTGATCAGTCGTGGCCAGTGGCGCTCTTGCGCCGCGCATAGTCATCCACCAGTTTCTGGATGGACTCCGACTCGTAGGCACGCAGGCCGCTCAGCACCATGGACTTGTCGCCCCGCCCCACGGTCTTGCCGTCGGCCACCAGGCGGAACTCCAGGCGCACGTCG
Source organism: Lysobacteraceae bacterium (assembly GCA_020201295.1). Taxonomy (GTDB): domain Bacteria; phylum Pseudomonadota; class Gammaproteobacteria; order DSM-19610; family DSM-19610; genus JAIVHA01. The sequence goes on from JAIVHA010000001.1 coordinate 7,703, forward strand.
CCACGCTTGCCGTCCAGCTCCAGGCGCGAGTCCAGCAGTTCCAGCCGTGGCTCACTGAAGTCGAGATGATCCAGGTCGATGGTCATGCTCTCGTAGATCACCAGCGGACGGTCGGGATTGAGCATCACCTGGTGTTGTTCCATCAGGGGTGCCAGGATGTGAGGGAAGGTCTGGCCGGAAAAGGCCACATAGCCCCGGGTGAGGGCTTCGATTTGCGCGGCATCGGTGCTGTGCGCGCCGGCACAGGCCACCGACAGGTATTCCTTGCCGTCGGCGTCGCGGACGTGGATTTCGTCGGCCGGTACGTTCGGAAAGTAGAGGCTCACCCCGTCCCCGACCATGCCCGCGAAGCGAAACTGCATGCGCTGGCGAAGCCCCTGGTGGGCCAGTACCAGGGCAAACAACAGGTCGCCGGGCACGCAGAAGCGGCGCGCGTCCGGATCATGGATCGGGTTGAAATCCCCGGCCACCTCCTTGGCGAAGCGGCTGGCCTGCTGGGGCGAGATACGGATCTGGCCATCCAGTTCCGAATAATAATCCGTGAGCGACATGAGGTGCCTGGTATGGGTTGGAAGCCGGCCCATGGTAGCAGGAAACGTCGAATTGCGGGGACTCCGGAGACCCTGCCATGCGTGCCCGGGTCCCGGCACGGTCAGTCGGGACGGTAGATATTCCAGGCATTGCGGCCCTGTTTCTTGGCCAGGTACATGGCCGCGTCGGCATGGGCCACCAGTTCATCGGCATCACCGCCGTCGCGGGGGAAGAGCGCGACACCGATGCTGGAGGTCAGGTGCAGCATGGTGTCGTTGAACTGGAAGGGGATGTTGGCGATGGCATCGGCGATGCGCTCCGCCAGCCGCACGGCATCCTCCTCGGTGGACAGTTCACTGAGAATGGCAAACTCGTCGCCGCCCAGGCGCGCCAGCATCTCGCCGCTGCGCACCAGGCGGGAGGCCGCCGTGCCGACGCTCACCAGCACGGTGTCCCCGGCGCGGTGGCCGAAGCGGTCATTGACGGGCTTGAATTTGTCGAGATCGAAATACAGCAGGGCGAACATCGCGCCACTGCGCCGCGCGTTGCTGATCATGCGATCCAGGTGTTCCTGGAAGCGATGGCGGTTGTACAGACCGGTGAGGGCATCGTGCTCGGCGAGGTAGGCCAGTTGTGCCGCGGTCTGGCGTTCCTGGGTGATGTCTTCGAAGATCCACAACCGACCCATGATGCGGCCACTCGACTTGCCTACCGGGTAGGACTGCTGGGTCAGGGTGCGGCCGTCCCGCAGTTCCAGTTCCACGGTTTCTTCGATGGCGCGCTTGTCCGTGGTGTCGAGAATCTGCCGCGAGGCATGTTCCGGCCCCGAGAACCGGTGGGCAGAATGGTGCAGCACTTCGCGACAGGGGTGGCCGATCAGGTTCACGTCTGCGTCGATTGCCCACATGGCACGAAAGGCCGGGTTGACATACTCGACCAGGCCTTCCTGGTCCGTGAACAGGATGCCGAAGCGCATGGCCGATAGCAGCGCGGCCATACGATTCTGTTCGCTTTGTGCCAGTTGCAGCAGCTCCATCTGGCGCTGCTCCGAATCGCTCAGCTGGTCCAGGGCCCGCATCAGTGTGTTCTTGGCCTGCTGGCGTGGGGTGATGTCATGGCTGATGGCCACGAAACGGGGTGGCTCTCCAGCGGGTGCGATGTGCTGCAGGAAGATTTCCACCGGGATGTCTTCGCCGTCGCGGGTGCGGTGCCTGGTTTCGAAACGCAGGCTGTTCAGTTCACCGCTTTGCAGGGGCGCGATGAACTCCCGGAAGCTCGCCTCGGGATAATCCGGCTTGATATCGTAGGGATGCAGGCCTAGCAGTTGCTGGCGGGTGTAGCCCGTTTGATCCAATGCGCCCTGGTTCACATAAATGAAACGCAGGCTGTCTGCGTCAAAAAAGAACACGGCATCAAGGGTGAGATCCAGCGTGGCCCGAAAGGCGTCATTGCCCATCACCTGCAGGGGAGAAATCATTGGTCGGACTCCGGTGGGAATCAAGCATAGATCAAGAATAGCAAGCCACCGGCAGCTTGCCACTCAGTGGGGTGAGTGGGGGTGGAAAAGGGTCGACCGGTTCACGTTTCCCGGTCGGATCGCGGGCGGAAATACAGGTCCGCGTACCAGGCGAACAGGGAATACAGCAGGGCCGCCAGGGCAATGCGGAAGTGCATGCCGCCAGCCTGCCAGTGTTCCAGTGCGCGCAGGGAAACACCGCCGCTGCCTGACAGGAACGCGCCTGCCAGTACCAGCAGGCCGGCGCACAGGTTCAACAGCAAGAACAGACGCAGGGGGTTGCGGATGATGCGGGTCATGGTCAGGGCCTCCGGGCTGGTCACGATGTGAGCACAGCCTGGCACGGCGGGCCAGGTCCGGCTTTGATCCAGGTCAAACTTGCCCGGGACGCAGCGGGCGTGGCCGGGGCATGACCCAGGTCAAGTACAGGCGGAAGATGTCAGAAATACTCCAGTACCTTCTTGCGCAGACGCTGGTATTCTTCTTCCGACACCAATCCATCCTTGCGCAACTGCTCCAGCTGCTGGAGCTTGGCGCGCACACCGGATGGGTTTGCGGGCGGAGTCTCGGCGGGAGCCGGTTCTGACTCGGGTGCGGGGGGGCTGGTCTTGCCGCTGGACTCCACCAGCACGGCCGGGTCGCAATCCAGCTCCGCATGGATCTCGTCGGGGATGCTGCGCCGGTGGATGGGCACGCGGTACTCGGCGCAGCCAGACTTGCTCAAATGCACGGCCATGCCGATATAAGGCTGCTCCGGGCGATACAGGGCGGGGAAGGCGTCCCGTACCCGCAGGCGCAGGGGTGTGACCCCCCAGGTCTTGCCCAAGGCCATGACCGCCGCGCCCGAGGGCTCGGAACGGATCAGGATCTCGGCATCGCGTTCCAGCGGGTCGGCCAGCAGGGTGGTGGGCAGCAGCAGGGCGGCGGCCAGTATCATAAGGTATGAGTGGCGGGAGAGGTGGCGGGCACTGCGAGGCTTCAAGGACGCGTCTCCGTGGCTGGCAACATAACCGGGGCCGATTGTAGCGCGCCCGGAAATGGCTTGCATAGCAAGGAGTTCCTATCCAGAACAGCCATTGCCATTGAAAGCCGCCGCCGGCTGGTTTACCCTTCGCGTTTCCCCCAACCGGGGGAAAGCCTTCCTGAAGTGGCGTGCCCCGTCCGGTAGCACAAAAATCAGGTTCCTGGAGAGGTGTCCGAGCGGCTGAAGGAGCACGCCTGGAAAGTGTGTATACGGCAACGTATCGCGGGTTCGAATCCCGCCCTCTCCGCCAAATGCAATATTAAATCAATAGCTTTAAGCTTTATTCAGAATCTACCCGGCATGGCAGCTTGTGCCGCATTTGCGCCATGAATCATGGTGCGCAATCTGCAGGTGGCGACGATCGTGCCTGAACCGATCCGCTTGTCCAAACGCCTGATTGAGCTCCTTGGTTGCTCCCGCCGCGAGGCTGAGTGCTATATCGAGGGGGGCTGGGTGCTGGTCGATGGAGAGGTCGTGGAGGCGCCACAATTCAAGGTGCTGGACCAGCGTGTCGAATTGCATCCTGACGCCGTCGCGACTGCACCCGAACCGGTCACCCTGCTGTTGCACCTGGATGCTGGCCAAACCCTGGAATCGGTACTGTCGCTGCTCGGTACCGACAACCACTGGCCCGATGATAATTCCGGTATCCGTCCCCTGAAGCGCCATTTCTCACGCTTGTCGGTGTACATGCCGCTGCCGGTGGGTGCGAGCGGCTTGCAGGTGTTGACCCAGGACTGGCGTGTCGAGCGCAAGCTGAAAGAAAACCAGGGCACGCTCGAGCAGGAATATATCGTCGATGTCGACGGGGAGATGCAAGCCGAAGGTCTCAAGCGCCTCAACCATGGCTTCCGTTATCGCGGGAGGACAGTTCCCGCTTGCAAGGTAAGCTGGCAGAACGAATTCCGTTTGCGTTTCGCCGTGAAAAACCCCCAGCCCGGCCAGATCGAGCATCAATGTGAAAGTGTCGGCCTCGAAGTGCGGGCAATAAAGCGCCTCCGTATCGGCGGTGTATCCATGTCAAAACTGCAACCCGGTCAATGGCGTTATCTGGCCCCCAGGGAGCGTTTTTAGGGAATCTCTGATTTATTCACTAAACCGTCATTGCGAGCGCAGCGAAGCAATCTCAGGCTACGGTAGATCAATGGCTTGGAGATTGCCGCGTCGCTCCTGGCCCATAGAATCCCTTCGGGCTTCATCATGGGTACCTTACCCTTCGGGTCAAGGCATCCTCGCAATGACGAATAAATCAGACGTTCCCTAGGAATTACCATCGCCGCCGTTGGTTGCAGGCACGCTGATGATTACCACTTCAGGACAGTATTTATGTTGAATAACGATGTGCTGCGTAGCCTGCGTTATATGCTCGACCTCAGTAACCCGCAGATGGCCGACATTTTCAGCCTGGGCGAAGCGCAGATAGGGCAGTCCGAAATCACGGCCTTACTGAAGAAGGAAGATGAAGAGGGTTACGCACCGTGCACTGATGATGCAATGGTGCGGTTTCTCGATGGCCTGGTATATTCGAGGCGAGGTAAGGACGAAAGCCGCTCCGTGCACCCCTTCAAGCCGCCGATGACCAACAACCTGGTGCTGAAGAAGTTGCGGGTGGCTTTCGAGCTCAAGGACGACGATATGCACGCTATCATGCAGAGTGTCGAATGCCCTGTCTCGAAACCGGAATTGAGTGCCCTGTTCCGCAAGCCTGGCCACAGCAACTACCGTGCCTGCGGGGACCAGTTTCTGCGCAACTTCCTGAAAGGCCTTACGCAACGCGCTCGTGCCCAGCATCCCTGGCGCTAATGCATGGCAACCTTGAATGTATCCCTGCCGTGCCTGCCCACCGGCTACCGGATCTGCCGGTTCAGCTTTCGCGGCCAGCCGGGCGAGTCCGGCGAGATCTCGCGGTGGTCGCAGCGGGGATGCCTGGCTGGGGTCCGTGAATAACCTGTTGACTAGCGCGTAAGTGGTTGTTTATGCTTCCGAGGCGTCCTCGTGGAAGCCGCGGCTATGCTCGACAATAATATAAACATGAATGGCACTGACTCAACGTCATTGCGAGCGAAGCGCGGCAATCTCCTACCATGAAATCAGTCAGTTGGAGATTGCCGCGCTTCGCTCGCAATGACGTTGAGTCAGTGC
>JAIVHA010000070.1 GCA_020201295.1 Lysobacteraceae bacterium
CAGCAACTCGAACGTGAAAACGAAATAATGTTGTCTAAGTACAGTGTAGTCATTGAAAATTTCATTCAATACTGTCGAGATATTGGCGTGTACCTCGGTTCTGAAGCCTTTGTGTTCATTCCGACGATTGGTGTTGTTTGCGAATACCCGAACATCCTGTCTAGATTGGCGTCGGATCTAAAAGAAGATAAAGAGGGACTCTACTGCTGGGATGCACTGTCCACTTCTTTTAAGGTTAATAAGTTTAATTCTGGCTATTTTTTCGCTCAAAACTTTATGGCCATGGCTAGTCCGGTATTTCGCAGGGGGATGCATGGCGTAAACAACTGGGCTCCAAGATTTATCGATGAATTTTGGAGTTTAAACCTGAAAGGCATAGATGCGTATTTAAGTCTTGACCAGAACCGGGTTCGCGTTAACGTGGATAATTCATGTTACATGGAGGCAGATACTTGGTTTGGCGCACGATTTAACGAAGACATTTCACAGATAGCTGATGGAGTTAGTCATCTTCGTCCACCTCTTGATTTGGATGATCACTTCTTAGACTTCCTATTCAACGATGCTTATGCACTAGATATCTGCTGGAGCACAAAAGGAAGTATTAGATCATTTCAAGCACTTGAGTTTAAAGGGCCAAAGAAAGTCATTAAGCAAAATGGGACCAATTTCCACCCAGTGAGATACATTCACGCCGAGTATGACCTACAGAAACACGAATTTAGGCATTTTGATGGCGCAACACAATTTCATACTACTGAAGAATACTTCACAAGAAGGGATTCAAATTTTAGGCATAACGTAAAAGAAAAAATAAAAATAAAGCCAAAATCGATCAAGTCGTTTAAGTTAAATGGCAGCATTCCCGTTGAAATGTGGACAGAGTTATCCTCCCATTTTTTTGCCAGCAACCCGCTGATCTATGAGTATCTTTCTGGCGGATACCCATCTCACTTGCTCGACACATTAGAGAAATTAAAGGCATCTCGTGAGAAAAACACATAGCAATGCCATAAACACGGACTGAGGTCATCATGGCGCAGGCGCAGAGCTCCTTGCCGTTGTTGGTCCTGATCACCTGTGGCAGACGACTGCTGGGTGCCAAGTGATCCAGGATCCTTGTTACCCGCTGTCCCACTATGATATTAAATATAGCCGCTTAGCTTGATATTTCTCTTGATATCGTGGCTAGTGGCACCGGCTCCAATATCTTCTTTTGCGATTTGATCAGCTATCCAGCCGACAGAGCGGCCGGGATTGTTGCGCGCTAGATATTCAGCCTGAACGATTCTCTAAATGGAACAGACAATACCAATATGATTCCCTATCCTTGGTCTCGGTTCAATTGTTGAATTTCACGCAGAAAAATCAAATGATATATAATGCCTAATAGCATACAGCGCAAAGACTAGTGACTTATGTGAAGATTTCTCAGCCATGTGGTCCAAGAAATCTATCGCCATTGAAGTGAATCATGTGTGTCGGTGCTTCTGCAACCCATACCTCTGTCTCCCAGCTTATTTCTGCCAAGTACTTGCACATGGTCTTGCGGTCAGGGAATGCGGTTACATACACAAGTCCAGGCGAGGCATTCTTAAAGAGTTTACCCAGCTCACTATGCCTTTTCCCATCCACCGGGCCATGGCTCGTTAAGGGTTCAAGGGTTTTACCCCGTTTCCACGGACACTCAGTCTGGTTTTGCCATCTGCACTTTATATGCCTATGGGCTTACATTTCCCAAGTGCTGACGACGGAATGATATCGTGATTATCTGTAGTTCCAGCTGATGCTCGGGTAATGGATCATATTCCGAGTAACGGGCCAAGGCCTGCCATGCTGATCTCCGGCGTCAATATAATTTACAGCGGAATCTTGTTGTCTAGTAAATATCAAAGAGTTAACTCTAGGTACACTTCTTGCTGTTAAACACTGACCAGGTTGATTAGTATTCGAGTTGTAGACCGATGGTAATGTACAATCACCTTCGCTCAGTGACATCAGCGGTAATTTAGTTCTGGGTTGGCGCTGGTGATATTTGCAACATATGCGCACATTCTTGGTGATATTTGCAGCATATGGTGTAAGTCGTTTGCAACTTATGGGGCCTTGTATAATCGCAAGTGGTTGATTCTTATCGATAGCCATTTGCAGCTTATGCACTGCCCCACACTTGCAGCGAAGAACGTGGCGATTTGCAGTGTACGGAATCGGTGAGCCGCTAAGTTCTTGATGGGATGGGTGCTTGGGATGCAGTCATACGCCCAGACCCGCATGTCCGGAAATGGTGTCCTATATAATTGTAAAAATTACTGACGGATTGAATCCGCGTCGGTGGAGATTATGCTGCTGCAACACAGACCCATACCCGGCTACTGGTACGCCAATATCGTCGGTCAGCTGGTGCAGGTAAGGGCGGTGCTGTACAGCAACGCGCTGCCCAGTCGCATCGCCCTGGAATACCTCAATGGCCGGCGCCAGTACGTGGATCCCGCGGGCTGGCGTTACCTGGACCTGGCCCTGCACTCCCCCGGCACCGAGCGCCGCGGGCGGGCCCGGGATCTTTGAGCCGGTTCATCCCCGGCCCTGCCGGCCGGCTGGAAGCCCTTATCGAGGAACCTGCCCCTGACCACCCCCCTGCCGGGGTGGCCGTCCTCTGCCATCCCCATCCGCTTCACGGCGGTACCCTGCAAAACAAAGTGGTTCACACCCTGGCGCGTACCTGCAATGCCCTGGGGCTGGTAGCCGTGCGCTTCAATTTTCGCGGTGCAGGCGCCAGCGACGGTGCGTACGCGGAAAGCGTCGGCGAAACCGATGACCTGCTCGCGGTGCTGGAGTGGGTGCAACCACAATGGCCCGACCTGCCCTTGTGGTTGGGTGGGTTTTCCTTTGGCGCCTACGTCGCCCTGCGCGCCGCCGACCGCTGCCCGGTGCAACAGCTGATTACCGTGGCACCGGCGGTGAACCTGTTCGCCAAGGATCCGCTTCCCGTAGTGACATGCGACTGGCTGCTGGTGCAGGGTGACCAGGATGAGATAGTGCCGTACGCGCAAGTCATGGAATGGGTCGCCAGCCTGGAGCGGCGCCCGCGAATCCTGGAACTGCCCGGCGCCGATCATTTTTTCCATGGCCGTCTCAATGAGTTGCGTGAACGCATGCTGGCCATGCTCTATCCCATGCTTGTTATTTCGGCTCATACCCGGCCGCCGGACGGTGTAGGGGTGCTCGGCCAGTATGGCGGCGATACGGGACAAGTAGATGGTGCAGTGGCAATTCCAGAAGGATTGGCACCCGGACTCGGACGAGGAATCGGGCGTGATGTGGTGGTTTGGCAAGCGCAAGCGGCCCCAGTCCTCCGGTCTCAGCCGCACGGACCGTTCCCTGGAGTTGCCCGGCGTCGGCATGGTGCGGCTCCAGGTGCAGATCGACTGCCTCGGGGCGGTTTGTCCGCGTCCGCAATTGTTGACCATGCGGGCCCTGGATCACATGCAGGAGGGGGAAATCCTTGAACTGCTGGTGGACAACCCGGGTTCCTCGGAAGCCATACCGGCCATGTGCATGACCCTGGGCAGTACCCACCTGACCACGGTGCGGGATGATCAGGGCTGGCGCATTTATGTGCGCAAGGGTGAGCCCGGAACCGAATGAAGTAAGAGGAGATTTTTATATGGCGGGTAACTCCATGGGGGCGATCGATGTCCGAGCAGAGTAATGCAATCACGATGGATGGGCGGGAAGGCCTGTGGTACGGCCACAAGGGCAATCTCTATGCCATGCTGATCCTGGGCCTGGTGATGATCGGGTCCGTCTGGGCCTTGTCGCTGGATACCCGCTGGATCTACCTGCTCGTCTATGTCTGGTTCGGTATCGGCTATGGGGTGTTGCTCCAGTACGGGCGCTTCTGCATGGCCTCGGCGGTGCGGGACCTGTTCGCGGTGGGCGTACCGCGCATGGCCGTGGGCATGTTGATCGCGGTGGTGCTGTTTTCCCTCACGGCCGCTGTCGTCAAGGTAATGGGCGTAAACACCTTCCATCCCCATCCCATCGGCTGGCATGTGATCATCGGCGGCGCCATCTTCGGTTTCGGCATCGTGTTCACCGGTGGTTGCGCCTCCGGTTCGCTCTACAAGAGCGGCGAGGGAAACCTGGGCGCCATGCTGGTGGTGCTGTCCATCTCCTTCTCCCAGGCCATCTACGTCACCCTCGGTGGCTGGTTCGACCGCCTGGTGCCCGCCTCCTGGACCGAATCCGCGGCCACCAAGGGCATGCCCGAGGAACTCACGGTCACCGAAGGCTGGTTCGACCAGTTCACCGCCGGCTATATCTGGGACCTGCAGGGCTCGACCCTGGCGGAAAGCCTGGAATTCGAGGGTGAGGTCGCGGGTGCCTTCGTCGGCAATGCCTTCCTCGGCGCCATCCTGCCGTCCCTGGTGTTGCTGGTGTACCTGTACATGTTCGCCTACCGCAAGGGCTACCTGCGGCGCTACAAGATCGAGATGCCGAAGCTGGGTGACCACCTGCGTGGCATCTGGTCCATGGTAAGTTCCTCCCGCAACACCGCCATCGCCGGCCTTGGCCTGGGTCTGCTCGCGGGCCTGCACATGTGGGCCACCGGCGCGTTGCGTGATCATTACCAGATCTTCAACTTTGGCGAGCTGCTGGCGGACATGGGGCATACCGCGGGCCTTTCCCTGCAGGACACGGTGTTTGACCCCGGCTACTGGTACATCACCACCCAGGAGGCCCAGTGGGGCGCCTGGATCATGGAGAAGGCCGGGGTGATGAGCCGGGATAACATCTTCTTCGGCCTGGAGAACGGTATCCCCAATCCGATCATCAATGCGCCGGGCTGGATGTCCATCGGCATCATCTTCGGCGCGGCGGTCATCGCCCTGTCGCGGCGTGAATTCAAGTGGAAGGTGCCGAACCTGGAAACCGCCATGTTCGCGCTCATCGGTGGCGCCCTCATGGGCCTGGGCGCGCGCCTGGCCATGGGCTGCAACATCGGCGCCTTCTTCGCCACGGTGACCAATGGTGACCTGTCCGGCTGGGTATTCCTGGCGGGCATGACCCTGGGCGGATATCTCGGTGTGAAGGCCTTCAGTCGCTGGATGGAATGGCGCGCCGGCAAGGATGAATTTGATATTTGATTCATCAGGCTTCGCCTGGCGGTGCCGGTAAACAGATTTGGTATGCAGTAAACAGGAGAATGAAATGGCAGTGAAGTTCGAAAAGGTCGCGGATGGTGATTACCTCCTGGATGTGACCGGTTATGTCTGTCCCCACCCGCAGATGTACACCAAGAAGGTCTTGGGAAAGTTGGAAAGCGGCGATGTGCTGACATTGCTGTTCGATAACCCCTCTTCCGGAGAATCCATCATCGCCATGTGCGATTCGGAAGGTAATGATCTCTTCCAGCGCACCGAGGAGGGCGGGACCTCCCAATGGAAGATCCGCAAGGCCTGAACATGCGGTTTGGACTGGTAGTCACCAATGAGCGCAACGGGGATTCGGCCAGGGCCTTGTTGGAAGCGGCGCTGGAGCGAGGCTGGGAATGCCGTTGCTTCCTTACCGATCGTGGTGCCTTGCTGTTGAAGGACGCGGCCTTCATCGCATCCCCGGCTTTTGCGAAAACCAATATTGCGGTCTGCGAACTCAGCGTGGAACGCTTCGAGAATCTCGGATTGCATGCCCGTAATATCGATGCGCATGTGGTCGTCGGGGGCCAGTACCAGGACGCCGAGCTGGTGCGTAACAGCGACCGGGTGCTGGTTCTGTAGGAGAAACCATGAGTGACGAGAAAAAGGTGATCCTGGTGATCGCTCGCCAGGACAAGGTCGAGGCCTTGCGCATGGCCAGTGGTCTGACCCTGCTCGATGACCTGGTATTGGTGGATGTGCTGGGTGAGCTGGCGGATGACGACGAGACGGCCCTGCAGCTGGAAGCCCTCGAATTTGCCGAAGTGCCCGTGACCAATGTGGATCCCGTTTCCGAGGTTGGCCTGGAGCGTCTTGCGGACGATATCCTGCGTTCCGATGTGGTGTACCTGATATGAGCGGAAAGAAAAAGATTCTGATGTTGTTTGTCGGCGATGGCGCACGCGATTCGGGCGATGGCCTGGATGTGGGGCGACTGGCCGAGGTTTTGCGAGCCCGTGGGGGCGAGGTTGAGGAACAGGTGCTGGGGGCGGATCCGACGGCTGTGCTGGATTGCCTGCAGGATGGCGTGCTGCCGTTGGTCTTTGACCGTGACCGGGCGGGGCGGCGGTGATTGCAATTTCCACGGCGGTTCGGCCTGGCGTTTGATCTGCAATGGGTCGCATGCCCCGAAATTAGTTTAACTTCTTGTATTTGTTTTTGTTTGGCAGGTGGCACGAAGACTGCTTACCAATCAAACGTAACCCGTACACATGCATCGAGGCATGGCTCCGATAACGATGGCCCAAGGGCCGGCAGGGGTCATCAAGGTCGAGTGGCGGATTCTGGATCAGCTCGCGGAGGAGAGTAGATGAATACATGGTTGAAAGTTTCACATCGCCCGCGATCCGGCGGCATGGTGGGATCGCTGCTGTTGGCGGGAGTGTTGTTGACGGGTTGCGGTGGCGAAGACACCACGACCGGATATGTCGATGTACCGGGCAGTGACCCGGTTCCAATCGTCATCAACAGCCCCGCCCAGATCGCCCAGGTGTCCGCCGCTCCAATGGTGTGATCAACACACGGAGCATGGTTCCCGAAGGCGCCGCGATGGACGCGCTGCTGAAAAAGTACAACATCGATCCAATCAAGGACATGATCGTGGTGGCGATGGGTAACGGTACCACTGGCAACGCCATGGGCCAGGGACGAGTCTGGTATGCACTGCGTTACTGGGGTGTCGATGCGGAGAATCTGGCTATTCTCAATGGCGGCAACCAGTGGCTGGTCACTGACAGTATGACGGCGGGCGATTTCATGGTCGCGGCGGACAGTGCACCCGAAAACGGCATCGCCACGGTGAAGAGCCTGGCCTCCGACAATACGGCACTCCAGGCAACCTTCGCGGACCTGCTCAATGTGCTTCCCGGGAGTGATTCCAATGTACTGGGCGACGGTGTGTTTATCTGGGATGCGCGCGGCATGAACCAGTACAGTGCCGGCGAGAAACTCGAGCTTGGCCAGAGCGGATGCGCATCCGCCTACTGTGATCCGCCCGGTGGCTTCGATTACATGACCACCTTCCAGAACAGCGGCTCTCGCCAGGGGCATCCCTGGGGCACCTTGCAGCTGCAGTTTACGCGCATGCTGGATAGTGCCAAGGGCTACGCCTACAAGCCCAAGGCCGAACTCGCCGCCTATCTGAACGGGGAGCAGGATGCCAATGGTCTCGGCGTGGTGGATGCCACCTACCAGCTGGTCGGAGCAGGCAATGCCTACCAGGATGGCGATACCATCTATGTATATTGCGAAACGACCTTCCGTGCCATGATCACCGGTATCGTAAGTGCGGCGATCCTGGGCAAGCCGACCCGTTTCTACGACGGCGCCATGGTGGAGTGGCATTCCCTGTCCTACCTGCAGGATGCCACAGGCAACTACATCCTGCCCATGGATTCGCCCTGGCGTACGGATGTGAAGTCCTTCTTCCGCCCGGCCGACGACATCAGCAAAGTGGCGCAGCGTCAGATCGACGATCCCTATGCGCTTAATGCCAATGCCATCATCAGTGCAGACAAGGCTTACAAGACCAGCACCGGCTCCTCGGGTGGTGGCAGTGGCGGTGCCGGTGGTGGCCTGCCGCCCAATCCTTGTGGTGGCTAGTTCCCTCCTCCTGGTCCGGTACTATTCGGGCTAACCTTGACGTTGACGCACAACAACGTCCCCGGCCGCAACCCCCTTGCGGCCGGGTTTTTTATGGGGCATGGGTGGGATTGCGCTACAGTAGCCAGGTCGGGCTACCCTTCGTGCCCGGCTTCAGGTTTGTCGGCTTGCGGGAGACGGGATGTTCAGGTGGATGACGGCCGCGCTGGTATTGGTGGCAGTGGTGGTGGGCTTGGCCATGACCTGGATCTGGCGCGAACCGGCAGGTGATCCAGTGGCGCGTTTTCTGGAACGGCACTGGGACAAGCCCCTGGTGGCGCAGGGTACTCCGCCGGAGGATTTTTCCGCACTCGAGGCCTCCCTCAGTCCCGGTGACTGCGCCGATTGCCACGCGCAGCAACACCAGGACTGGAGTGAAAGCCTGCACAGTCAGACCATGGGCCCCGGCATGCTCTGGCAGACCCGCGCCCTGGCGCCGGCGGAGATCGCCAAGTGCCTTGATTGCCATGCCCCCCTGGCGGAGCAGAAGGCCTTGCTGGCCATGGAGCTGGAGTGGCCGGGTGCGCCCACCACGCCGCCTCCTGATTACGTCGCGCCGGATCTGCATCGTCAGGGCCTGGTGTGTGCCGCCTGTCATGTACAGCCGGTTCTGCGCCACCTGCCACCAGTTTCCCGATGATGGCCCGTCCCTGAACGGCAAGTTGCTGGAAAACACCCTCAAGGAATGGCAGGCCAGCCGTCACGCGGAGGAGGGGCGCCAGTGCCAGTCCTGTCACATGCCCGGACGCCGCCACCTGTGGCGGGGTATCCATGATCCGGCAATGGTGCGCGAGGCCCTGACCACGGACTTCACCCTGGAGCCCCTGGCCAGCGGTCGTCTCCACATCCAGGCCGTGATTCGCAACACTGGCGCCGGTCATTACTTCCCCACCTACCTGGTGCCCCGGGTCTGGTTGCGCCTGGTGCTGATCGATCCTGCCGGTCGCGAGCGCAGCCTGCTGGCGGAACAGGTGGTGGCCCGCGATGTGGATGTCTGGCTGAAGGAAGAGCGCAGCGACACCCGCCTGGCCCCCGACGAGGCGCGCCGGCTCGAAGTGGAGATCGGTCCGCCCCCGGAAGCGGGCTGGGAAGTGGAGTTGCGCGTCGATGTGGCGCCCCGGGAGCATTACGAACGCATGTTCGCCACCGTGCTGCGCAACAACGCCGCGGATCTCGACGCCGAGGCCCTGCGTCTGCTGGAACAGGCGCTTGCCGAGGCGCGTGATGCCCGTTTCACGGCGCTGCGCGAACGGCGCCCCCTGCCGGTGATTGCAAATTGAGACATCCGGCTGCCAGCGCTCGCCCATGCAATCGCTTCGCCGTCGGCGGAGAGTGGTTTCTTGTTGATTTAAAAGAAAATGCAAGACTGGCGCGTAACCTGCATAGGGTAAGGTCGGCAGGAGGGTGCGGCAGTGAATAAAGTCTGGACAGGTGCGGTGGGGTTGCTGGCGGTGATGTGTGTGTCCCCGCTGCCGGCGGCCCTGGCGGAAACCGGCCCGAAGGCGAAGGGCGGGAGTGCGGAGAGCCGCGAGGCACCACGTTCCTCGCGCCTGCGTTTTCGTTCCGGACCGGTCTGCATGTGTTCCAACGGCCTGGGCGAGGAGGAGATCGAGGCGGCGGAACGCAAGCGCCTGGAATCCATCGTCGAGCCGCAGGATGGTAAGCGACGCTAATCAGTGATGGTAAACGAGGAGTAAGGTTATGGTGAGAAAATGGTTGAGCGCTCTGGCCAGGCAGGTACGTCTGCTGGCGGTATTGGCTGTCGTGACGGTAGCAGGCGGGGCCGGCTGGTCCTGGCTCGTGGACTACGACGACCGGGATGCGGGCATGCTCGGCATGGGTGATATCAGCCAGGAGGGCGAATCCCGCCATGGCTGGGGCGATGAGTTCCTGGCCAATGTCCACGAACACGTACTGGCGGGTTTGCCCATCCAGGTTGCCAACGCCTGCGGTCTTGGCG
>JAIVHA010000222.1 GCA_020201295.1 Lysobacteraceae bacterium
AACGGGAAACCCTGCTGGCCGGCATCGCCCGCCTGGCCAGTGGCCGGGACGGCTTCGCGCCCCTGCTGCAGGCGCTGAGCCAGCAGCGCGTCCCGGGCCTGTGGCTCACCGGCGTGCATTTCGAGGCCGGCGGCCAGGAGGTACAGCTGCGCGGGGTGGCCCTGGAGGCCGGCCTGGTGCCGCGCTACCTGGAAATCCTTCCGCAACACGAACAACTGCAGGCCCTCGATTTCCAGCAGGTCCAGCTGCAGCGTCGTCCGACCGAGGATCCGGGCCTGGACTTCACCTTGCGCACCCCGGGCCTGGCCCTGCCGGGAGGCGGCTAATGAAGGAACGGTTGCAACGCTGGGCGACCACCATCGATGCCCTGGGGCTGCGCGAACGCATCTTCCTGTTGCTGAGCCTGGTGGCGGTCCTGTTCCTGGTCATGGATACCCTGGTCTACCAGCCCGCCCTTGACGAACAGCGCCGCAGCCGGGACGCTATCGACAACCTGCAGGCACAACTCACCCTGCTGGAACGGGAATCACAAGGCATTGCCCGGGAACAGGCCGCAGACCCCCTCGCCTGGCGCAAGCGCCGGGTGGCCGAGCTGGAAGCCAGCCTCGGCGAACGGAATGACCAGCTGCGCGCCGGCCTGGGCACGCTGGTGGACCCGCGTCAGGCGGCGCCGCTGCTGCGCGATGTCCTTGCCCGGGAGCCCGGGCTCACCTTGCTGGGCCTCGAAACCGAGGTCATCCGCCTGGACCAGGCCCTGTTCACGGGCCTGTCCGGCAACGCTACCAGCCCCCTGCCCACCAACCTGGGCCGCTACCAGCTGACCCTGCGTCTGGAGGGCAGCTACCTGGCCACCCTGCGTTTCCTGGAGCGCCTGGATAGCCTGCCCTGGGCCCTGTTCTCCGAACAACTGGAGCTGGAGGTGGACGAACATCCCCGCGCCCGGGTCACCCTGCGCCTCTATACCCTGGGCGCCTACGGGGGTGAAGCATGAACGCCCGGCGCGGCGCCATGACCTTCCTGTTGCTGGCCCTGCTGCCGCTGGCCCAGGTCGTAGCGGAGCCGGCCGACCCCACCGCGCCCAGCCGCCCCGACCATCCAGGCCAGTACGGAACCGGTTGGGCGCTGCACTCCACCCTCGTCGGCCCGGAACGACGCGGCGCCGTCATCAACGGCCAGCGGGTGCAGGTGGGTGACCGGATCGAAGGTGCGCGCGTGGCCCGCATCGAGGCCGGCGAAGTCCTGCTGGACACCCCGGAACGACGCATCAGCCTGCGCCTGCTTCCCAACCCCCTGCGAATTCACGCCCGAGAGTAACGCCATGAACACTAGCCGTCTTCCCATCCACCTGTACTGCCTGTTCCCGCTGCTGCTGGGCCTGGCGGCTTGCCAGTCGAACCCGACGCGCAACCATTCCGGTATCGAAGGCGCGCTGCACGAGAGCCTCGAGGCCAGCCGGGAGATCGCGCCGCCGGCACCGCCCGCGGAGGTGACCGATGCCCTGCTGCCGCCCCTGGAGATCCCGTTGCCCGCCGGCCGTTCGGCGCGCGAACAACGCTTCGACGTGGCGGTGCGCAACGCTCCGGCGCAGGAATTCTTCATGAGCCTGGTGGCCGGCACCTCCCTCAACCTGGTGGTGCATCCCCAGGTGGAGGGCGAGATCTCCCTCACCCTGCGCAACGTTACCATCGAGGAAGTGCTGGAAACGGTACAGGACATGTACGGCTACCAGTACCGCGACCAGCGCGGCCTCTATCAGATCCTGCCGGCGCGCATGCGCTCGCGCATCTACAAGGTGGATTACCTGAATGTGACCCGCAACGGCCAGTCCAACACCCTGGTGAGTTCCGGCCAGGTGAGCCAGAACGTAGCCAAGGACGATACATCCGGCACCAGTGGCAGCCGCCAGACCAGCACCCGCCAGCCCGGCGGACAGTCCGACGGTCAGCAGCCCGGCAGCCGGGTGGAGACCCGCTCGGAATCCAATTTCTGGAGCGATCTCGGCACGGCCCTGGACATCATCGTCGGCCAGGAGGAAGGCCGCAGCGTGGTCATCAATCCCCATGCCGGCATCGTGGTGGTGCGCGCCATGCCCGGCGAACTGCGCGACGTGGAGGACTTCCTCACCACCATGCAAGGGGTGGCCCATCGCCAGGTGCTGCTGGAGGCCAAGATCCTCGAGGTCACCCTGCGCGACCGCTTCCAAGCGGGCATCAACTGGACGGCGCTGGCCGAGGTGGGGCGCAACAAATCCATCCTGTTCGGGCAGACTGGCGGCGGCACCATTTTCGAGAACGGCGTCACCGGGCTGGCCGGTAGCTCCCAGACCCTGGCCAGCGGTGTCAATGTAACCGGCCTGCCCACCACGGCCCTGGGCGGCATGTTCAGCATCGATGCCAACCTCAACGACTTCAACGCCCTCATCGAGTTGCTGCAGACCCAGGGCGACGTGCATGTGCTGTCCAGTCCGCGCGTGGCCACGGTCAACAATCAGAAGGCGGTCATCAAGGTGGGTTCCGACGAATTCTTCGTCACCGATGTCAGCACCGACACCGACACCACCACCACGGGCACCAACCAGACGGTGGACATCACCCTCACACCCTTCTTCTCCGGCGTGGCCCTGGATGTGATCCCGCAGATCGACGCGAACGGCACCGTCATCCTCCACGTTCATCCCACCGTGAGCGAGGTGGCGGAGGAGATCAAGCAGATCGCCACCAGCGTGGAAAACAGCCTGAGCATCCCCCTGGCGCGCAGCACGGTGCGCGAATCCGACACCATCATCCGCGCGCAATCGGGCCAGGTGGTGGTGATCGGCGGCCTGATGGAGAACGTCACGCGCAACGTTGTTTCGCGTACCCCGTTCCTGGGCGACCTGCCCGGCGTCGGTGGCATGTTCCGCCACACCAAGCAGGAGACCGTGAAGAGCGAGCTGGTGATCCTGCTGCGGCCCATCGTGGAGCAGGGCAACGAACTCTGGGCCGGCGACCTGCAGCGCACCGCGGAACGCTTCCGCGCCCTGTCCGACGAGGGCGACGCCGGCGAGCGTGACCGCCTGCTGCAGCAGTGGAGCCAGTAGGGCGCGCCCATGTACCAGTCCCACTTCGGCCTCGCCAGCCTGCCCTTCACCATCACGCCGGATACGGGCTTTTTCCACAATGCCGGCACCCACCAGGAGGCGCTCAATGTGCTGCTGGTGGCGCTGCGCACGGGCGAGGGCTTCATCAAGGTCACCGGCGAAGTGGGCACCGGCAAGACATTGCTGTGCCGCCAGCTGCTCAACAGCCTGGAAGCGGATTTCGTCACCGCCTACATCCCCAACCCCTTCCTGAACCCCACGGCCCTGCGCATGGCGCTGGCCGAGGAACTGGGTATCCACTTTGCGCGCAACATCGGCCAGCACCGGCTGCTCAAGCTCATCACCGAACGACTGGTGGAACTGAACGCCGCCGGCAAGCGCGTGGTACTGCTGCTGGATGAGGCCCAGGCCATGCCCGACGACAGCCTGGAGGCGCTGCGCCTGCTGACCAACCTGGAAACCGAACACGACAAGCTGATGCAGGTGGTGCTGTTCGGCCAGCCGGAACTGGACCGGCGCCTGGGCCACCAACACCTGCGCCAGCTGCGCCAGCGCATCCTCTTCTCCCACCAGTTGCAGCCCCTGGGGCTCGCGGGCCTGCGTGCCTACCTGGACCACCGGCTGCGAGTGGCGGGCCACCGGGGCGACAGGCTGTTCACGGAGCGGGCGCTGCGCCGGCTGCACCGCGCCAGTCGCGGCATCCCGCGCCTGGTCAATGTGCTGTGTCACAAGGCCCTGCTGGTCGCCTACGGGCGCGGCGATCGGGTCATCGACCATCGCCACCTGCAGCGCGCCATCGCCGATACGGAAGATGCCGGGCCGGCGCCCCGCAACCGGGGTCCACT